>CAZZGO010000060.1:0-4746 GCA_964654245.1 uncultured Pseudobdellovibrionaceae bacterium
CACATATCCTGTATTTAGGAACAACCGGGTCCGGTAAAACAGAAGGTCTTAAATCTTTTGTCACCAACGCCCTAACCTGGGGATCAGGGTATGTGTATATCGACGGTAAGGCAGATACGGATTTATGGTCTTCCTTATGTGCGCTTGCCATGCGGTTTGGGCGGGATGATGATTTGCTAGTGCTCAACTATATGACCGGTAACTCGGATGCGCGGGCACCCTCGAACACCATGAACCCGTTCTCCAGCGGGTCTGCTTCTTATCTCTCGAACATGCTGGTCTCGCTGATGCCGGATGCCGAAGGCGATAACGCGATGTGGAAAGAACGCGCGGTATCGTTGATGAACTCGCTCATGCCGGCACTGACATGGAAACGGGATCATCAAGAAATGCCTCTGTCGGTGAGCACGATCCGGGATTACTTAAATTTAAGTAAGATTATTGAACTCTCACGCGACCGCTCTCTCCCCGAAGGATTAAGCGCGAGTATCAAAGGATATCTAGATACGCTTCCGGGTTATGTCGAAGCGGCTTTCGATGATAACGGCAAGGAAAAACCAATGGGGCCTGACCAACCCATGGTGGATACCACAACCGTGAGACAGCAACATGGTTATTTGACTATGCAGTTTACCCGTGCTCTGCAATCGCTGGGTGATAACTACGGGTATATTTTTGATGCGCAGGCCGCCGATGTGGACATGGTCGATATTGTCCTCAATCGGCGTATCTTGATCGTTCTGATCCCCGCTCTTGAAAAATCAGGCGATGAAACGGCCAATCTGGGTAAAATCGTGGCCGCCACCATCAAAGGGATGATGGGGTTAACGTTGGGAGCAACCCTCGAAGGGGAAAGTTCGACGGTCATTGAAAATAAACCCACCCATTCGGCCACACCGTTCATGACCGTGTTCGACGAGGTTGGATATTATACCGCACAAGGGATGGCCGTGATGGCGGCGCAAGCACGGTCGCTGGGGTTCTGCCTAATCTTTGCGGCGCAGGATCTCCAGGCCATGGAAAAACGCGTCAAGGAAGAAGCCAGATCCATCACCGCCAACTGTAACATTAAAATATTTGGAAAACTTCAAGACCCCACCCAGACGCGCGAGTTTTTCGAAAACCAGATGGGCAAGGGGTATATCCTGAAATCAACCGGTTACCAATTACGTGGCGGCATGTCGTCTGGATCTTTCTTTGATAACCAGCAAGCGAGCGTAGATTTGGCATCTCGTGCAGATTACGACGATCTTAAGGAAATGACAGAGGGACAGGCTATTATTTCTTTTGGTATTGATGTGATCCAAGCGAATATTTTTTATTCAAACCCCGGTCATGCCAAGGCGATGCGGGTCACACGGTATATTGCTCTGCCGCCGCCTGATGAACACATCATCAAAAATACCGCGCAAATCACAAAATTACGTGACTTGCTGGTGCACAAAACATGGACGGCCTTGGGGGCAGATGTCAAAATTAACACGCCACCAGAAATTGAATCCTTGAACGAAGGCTATCTGACAGGCGTTGTGCGCAAAAAAGACCCGATTGAGTGTGGTATTTTTGCGTTGGCAGAGCTTCATGCTCAAAAATTCCCAGAGGAAGCCAGAGCGGCCCTGGATCCACCGCCTGCTCAGACCCCTGACCCTGCGCCAGTTCCGTCTATGCCGGCGCAAACATCTTCGGCTTCGCCAGATATGGCTTTAGTGGCACCTCTGGCGCAACCTGTGACGACATCTGCTTGGGATACGCTGGTCAAAGAAACCGCTATATCCCCCGTCAGCGCACAACCCTATCGCAAAGCGACACTGGCCGACGACATCGCCACGATCGTGCGTGAGGCCGGGGAGAATATTCATCAAGTTCTGTTTAAAAAAGGCGAACGCCGTGAATAGTCTTAAAATCTTTCACCCTGAGCAAGGAAACGTCTTTGTCTTTGTTTTAATCGGCATTGTTTTATTTGCCGCACTTGCCTTTACGTTTACCCGAAGTGCCCAGCAAGGCACCGGGAATTTTACGATCCAACAAGCCCGCGTTGCGGCCGGGGATATTTTATCTTACGCACAATACATGGAACGGGCAGTCAGTAAAGTTCGGGTGCGGCGGGTGTCGGAAAGCTTGCTCGACTTTGAAAATGCTTTTGTCACGGGGTATATCAATCCCGCCTGCACGTCAGGAGCGTGTGAAATTTTTAACCCTCAAGGGGGGCAAATGGTTTGGCAAAATCCTCCCGCCCAAGCCAATGACAATAGCCCCTGGGTGATTAATGGTACCACCCGCGTGAGCGGCGTGGGTACAGACGGGGCCGTGGCCAGCGCGGCAGATCTTTTGCTGGTACTGTCAAACGTCGATAAAAATGTCTGCCTGGAAATTAATACACGTCTGGGGATATCCAATCCTTCGGGTAACCCCCCCCGTGTATCGGGTAGTACGGTCAATATAACGGCAAAATTCATCGGCGGCTTTTCGATGGTCGGTGACCCTATTTCGGTAACGGAACTAAATGGCCGATCGGCAGGTTGTTTCGAAGGTAATGGCACCCCCGCCACCGGCACCTATCATTTTTATCAGGTTCTGCTTGCCCGTTAAATTCGGGGACAGTATAATCTTGATCTATAAACCGATTCGTATGATGTAAGGATTCTGATGGCTCGCACCGCTCGCCTTGTTATTCCTGATACCCCGCACCACATCTGCCAGCGGGCACAGCGGGATGATTTCATTTTTAATGACAAAGAAGACTTTGAAACCTACACAGCGTTCTTGAAGGAACAATGTGATAAACAAGGTGTCAGCATATGGGCTTATGCCCTGCTCCCCAATCAAATTCATTTGATAGCCGTTCCCCGGCATGAACACTCGCTGGCCGATGCGATTGGCGAAGCACATCGCCGGTACACGTTATATATGAATGACCGGGAGAATCTGGTCGGTCACTTATTCCAAAACCGGTTTTATTCTTACCCGATAGATGAAGCCTGTTTGTTATCCGCGGCGCGCATGATGGAGCGTTTACCCGTGCTCTCTGGCATTGCCCCCACACCCGAAAGTTATTTATGGTCATCCTGCCGTGCCCATTGCAAGGGACGTGATGATCGGTTGATGCAAGATCGCGTTATTCCTTTTTTAAAACCTGACTGGGCAGAATTTGTTCAGGAATGGCCACACCCACAAGAACTGTCCCTAATTCAAACGCATCTTCATACAGGGCGCCCCAGAGGATCAGACGACTTCCTGAATGCCATCGAAAAAACCACAGGCCGAACCGTGCGCCCGCAAAAACGGGGTCGTAAGCCCAAAATCACCACTGAGACACAAGCGGCCTAGGGGAGCTTACATGCGCTCGGGTATCTCTATCCCGAGCAAAGACAAAACGATATTCATCTGGCGGCAGGTCATGGCACATAATGCCAGCCGAGAATTCCGGATATCGGCATTCGTTTCTGAGAGAATATGACAGTTCCCATAGAAAGAACTGAAGGTTTGCGCCAACTGGAACGCATACTCACATAAATAATGGGGCGCGTAGTTTTTAAGCGCGGCCTCAACCGCTTCGGGGAATTCAGCCAGCAACAGCGCCAACGGCCGATCTGGTTCATTCAATATCAACGACGCCTTAAAATCTATAGACTTCTCGGCGCGGCGAAGCAGGGATTTAATCCGTACCGCCTGATACAACAAATATGGGCCCGTTTTTCCTTCAAATCGCGTCAAGCGATCGAGGTCGAACACATAATCTGCTTGACGGGCATTTTGCAGGTCAGCAAATTTGATGGCCGCAATCGCTACCTTGTGCGCCACATCATCACGCTCGGCGGTATCAAAATCTTCGGCCACATGGGCTTCGGCCATACGGGCTCTGGCTTTTTCGATGGTGATATCAATCAAATCTTCAAGGCGCATGACACCGCCTTCACGGGTTTTGAATGGTTTTCCATCCGTGCCATTCATCGTGCCAAACCCGGCGTGGGTTAATTCAACCGATCCCGGCACAATCTGTGCCTTTCGCGCGGCACGAAACACCTGTTCAAAATGAAGATTTTGGCGTTGATCAACGATGTAAACAATTTTAGAGGGTTGATAAAGCTTCATGCGTTCCACTAACGTCGCCATGTCCGTCGTGCCATACATGACCGCGCCATCGCGTTTGTACAAAATCATGGGCGGCATTTCTTTTTTATCATCCGGCATGGCCACAGGTACAACAACCGCGCCGTCACTTAACTCTGCGATACCTTTACCCTTAAGATCCCCCACCATCGGGGCAATATAATCATGCACATCGGCCTCGCCCTTCCACAAATCGAAATGAACGCCCAGTGCATCATAGTTACGCGTCATCCCGACAACAGACACACGGCGGATCATCTGCCACAAGGAATAATATGGCTCTGCCTTGTCCTGTAATTTAACGGTATTTTCTTGGGCTTCCTGCATCAAGGCGGGGTCAGCCTTGGCTTCGCCCGCGGCCTTGGGGTAACGAACGGCCATATCTTCCATTAAGGCCTGAACAGATTCTGCGTCGTTAATATTTGTTTGGGTCACAAGATCTGTTTCACCCCGGCGGATATAATCACCAATCAACATACCCATATGGGTGCCCCAATCCCCCATATGAACATCCCCTAATGTTTTGTATCCGGCAAATGTCATGATCCGACGAACGGAATCCCCGATAATCGCGGCGCGCAAATGCCCCACATGCATGGCTTTGGCGATATTGGGGCCGCCATAATCCAGTATCGC
>CAZZGO010000060.1:4846-10162 GCA_964654245.1 uncultured Pseudobdellovibrionaceae bacterium
AATGCCCCACATGCATGGCTTTGGCGATATTGGGGCCGCCATAATCCAGTATCGCGGTTTCACCTTGGGCAAACAACGGAACACCTTCGCGGGGGTCATCTCCCTGCGCCGCGTGATGAGCCGCCAGATAGGCATCAGAGATATTGAGATTAATAAAGCCCGGTCCTGCGATACTGACATGGGTAAAGATATCTTGTGCCGACAGCGTCTCAACGATGGCTCCCGCGACCTCTCGCGGGTTTTTCTTGGCCGCCTTTGCCGCATTCATCGCCCCGTTACATTGAAATTGCGCCAGATCAGGACGATCCGACACCATCACCCGGCCAAAGGCGGAATCCAGCTTCTGCGCCTTAAAGGCCTGCCCCACACGATCAGAAAGTTTTTGAAGAAGAGACGCCATAAAATAATATGAATGCCTTACGCATCCACCTGTGCCTTCAGGGCGTTTTCTTCGATGAAATCGCGGCGGGGTTCCACCACATCCCCCATCAGGGTCGAGAACAGCTCAGAGGCTTTTTCCGCATCCTTGACCGTGACCTGAAGAAGCACGCGGGCATTGGGGTCAAGCGTCGTTTCCCACAATTGTTCGGGGTTCATTTCCCCCAAACCTTTATACCGTTGCATCTGAAGCCCTTTGCGGCCTTGTTCGAGTACGGATTCAACCAGACCCGCAGGTCCCGAAACAGACGCCACAGATTTGTCACCCGCCATCAATTTTGAAGATTGGCCGAACGTATCCCGAACCCAATCCGCCATGGATTGCATCCGCCGCGCATCAGGTGAACGGATATGTTCGATGGCCAGGCGCACGCGTTCTTCGACCCCGCGTACCCGGCGCGTCAGCACAAAACCCGCCACGGGCGAAAACTCACACGACCATGTTTTTTCATTTTTGGTGGCCAGCGCATTCATACGTGTCGCCAGTTTTTGAGCCGCATCTTCCGCCGGGTTTTCGGCATAACACCCGGCCAGAACGGCTTGTTCCACCACTTGGCGGTTGCCTGTTTTTTGGGTCAGTGTATTCACCGCCATACGAAGCGTGCGGGATTTTTGAATAATGTCCCGAAGATCATTGCCCGTACGGGTCACACCGTCCGCCGCCACTAGGCGCAAGTCAGAAATCGCCGCATTAATCAGATATTCTTCCATCGCGGCGTCATCTTTTAGATATGTTTCGCCGGAGTTGCCGCGCTTGACCTTGTACAAAGGGGGCTGAGCGATATACAGATACCCGCGTTCAATCACGCTGGGCATATATCTGAAAAAGAAGGTCAATAACAACGTGCGGATATGTGATCCGTCCACGTCGGCATCGGTCATGATGATAATTTTATGATATCGGATTTTATCAATATTAAATTCATCCATACCGATACTGGTGCCGAGCGCCGTGATGAGTGTCCCCACCTGTTCGGATGAAATCATTTTGTCAAAACGGGCGCGTTCGGTGTTCAGGATTTTTCCCCGTAATGGCAGGATGGCCTGATTTTTACGCTCCCGTGCCTGTTTGGCAGACCCGCCCGCAGAGTCTCCCTCAACGATAAATAATTCCGAGAGTGCCGGGTCACGTTCCTGACAATCCGCGAGTTTCCCCGGCAGGCTTGAAATATCCATCACCCCTTTGCGCCGGGTGAGATCACGCGCCTTACGCGCGGCTTCTCTGGCGGTGGCGGCCTCAATGATTTTGCCGACAATCATTTTGGCGTCTGCCGGATTTTCTTCAAACCATGTGCCCAGATATTCGTTGATCGCCGTTTCAACCACGGGACGCACTTCGGATGACACCAGTTTATCTTTGGTCTGGGATGAAAATTTTGGATCCGGCACCTTCACCGACAACACGCACGTCATACCTTCGCGCATGTCCTCGCCGGTCAGTTTAATATCGTTCTTTTTGATTAATTTTTTTTCATCGGCGTAATTGCCAATGACGCGGGTTAACGAATTCCGGAATCCCTGAAGATGCGTACCCCCATCCCGTTGCGGGATGTTATTGGTAAAGCACAACATGGATTCATGATACGCATCCGTCCATTCCAGCGCGACTTCGACCGTGATCCCGGCCATTTTATCTTCATACATAACAGATATAGGCGATTTAATAATAGCTTTTTTGGAACGATCCAGATATTCCACAAAACTCTGGATACCGCCTTCGTAATGAAGATGTTCAACGCGTTTTTCATCGCCACGGGCATCGGTAAGGTAAATATTGACACCTGAATTCAAAAAAGCCAATTCACGCAGGCGATCTTCAAGCGTATCAAAATCAAATTCCGTTTTCGTAAAGGTTTGGGCAGAAGGCAAGAACGTGACTTCGGTGCCATTACGTTCCCCAGGTTCCAGCGCGCGCACGGGCTTAAGCGGAGCTTCGGCATCACCATGACGAAACCGCATCGCCCATTCCTGACCCTGACGACGAATTTTTAAATCCAGTTTTTCAGACAGTGCGTTGACAACAGACACCCCCACCCCATGGAGACCGCCCGACACCTTGTAGGAATTTTGATCAAATTTACCGCCGGCATGAAGCTGGGTCATGATCACTTCAGCCGCGCTGACGCCTTCTTCGGGGTGAATATCCACCGGGATGCCCCGGCCATTATCTTTCACGGTGACGGATCCATCAACATTCAACATCACATCAATTCGGTCGCAATGCCCGGCCAAGGATTCGTCGATTGCGTTATCAACGACTTCATACACCATATGGTGTAATCCAGAGCCATCATCCGTATCGCCGATATACATACCGGGACGTTTGCGAACCGCATCAAGACCCTTTAAAACCTTGATAGAATCCGCGCCATATGATGTTTGTTCCTGAGATTCAGGCTCCATTTTTTGGGCCACTTTCGTCATGAGTTTTTACCTATCTAATATGATGATTTTTATAGCATTTTTAAGCGCATCCGCACACCTAAAAAGATCAGATTTACCCCCTGTTTTTTACGCGGCCAAAGGGGCGTTATGGGGGGTGATTTTTGCTTCGCTCACGGTCAAAAATGCGGCGCGTCCCAGGCAGGCCGAAAAAGAGGCGGGGTCAGTCCCGGTCATAAAAACCTGTCCCCCCAGATGAATCAGCCGATCAAACAGTGCCTGACGCCGCTGTGCGTCCAGATGTGCCGAGACTTCATCCAAAAGCAAGATCGGCACGTGATTTTTTTCCGCTCGCATCAAACGGGCATGCGCCAGAATAATACCGATCAAAAGCGCTTTTTGCTCCCCAGTTGAACATTGATCGGCGGGCATGTTCTTGGCCGAAAAAACAGCACAAAAATCTGTTTTATGGGGACCACTGGCGGCACCCCCGGTTTCTGCATCCCGTTCCCGGGACTGCGCCAGTTGATATCCCAGCATATCTTCCACCTCGATCGCGGGCAGGCGGGCAAGTAATTCTTCGGTTGTGCCGGTTAAGGATAGCCGACTATGCGGGAAAAAATGCGTTTCCTGTACATCGGCAGAATCACAGGCCATTTGAATCTGGCTCAGAAATTCAAGCCTGGCCGCCGCAATCGACACACCTGTTTCCGACATCTGGGATTCAAGTGCCGTGAGCCACGCCGTATCCGCGTGGCCATCGCGCAGTAATTTTGACCTTTGAGCCATCGCGTTTTCATAGCGCGTCACACGCCCGGCATGGGCGGGATCAAAGGTAAAAATTAATTTATCAAAAAAACGTCTTCGGCTACTGGCACCGTCCATAAACAGGCGATCCATCTGAGGTGTCAGCCACAAGCAGGACACATAATCCGCCAGAGATGTTTGCGATTTGACCGTCACGCCGTTAATACGGATGATGCGTTTTCCTGTCAGGGGATCAATACCCGTGCCCAGTTGAACATCGCTACTACCTGTCTGAATCATCGCAGATACCGCCCAAGGGGAAGAACTGCCGCGTGCACGATCTGGGTTTATGATGTGATGTTGAATTTCTTCATGCCGGGCACTGCGGAGACCCCTACCCGGACTTAGCAGGGAAATCGCCTCTAGGATATTGGTTTTTCCTGCCCCGTTCGCCCCAGTGATGACAACCAGACCTGCAGAAATATCCTTGATCTCGGCATATTCATAGGATCTAAACTGAGAGAGGGATATGTGTGAAATATAAGACATGAGCGATCACAACCACACACAAAATCGGGATATTTCAGGCTGACGCCCACTTAATTCCCCCGCCGTCAACAAAAGAAAACCTGAATCGTGACTACACACGAAGCGGCATAAGCACATATAAGGCGGATGAATCGCCTGTGTCTTGAATAATCGTGGGTGACGCCGCATCCGCCAAGGTCATCCGGCAACCATCGCCTTCGATCTGGGAGGTAATGTCCAAAAGATATTTGGCATTAAACCCGATTTCCATGTTGTCATTGCCATTCACCTCAAGGTCTTCGGTCGCACTTCCTGCTTCGGGGGAATTCGCCGATAACGTCATGGTTTTACCGCTGAGCGTTATTTTAACCGCGCGGGATTTTCCGTCTGAAATGGTGGATACACGGTCAATCGCCGAGGTAAAGGCTTTCGGGTTAACTTCAACGATTTTGTCATTCGTCTGAGGAATGACCCGTTGATAATCCGGGAAGGTGCCATCAATTAATTTTGATGTCAGAACAATATGGTCAAAGGCAAAACGGATTTTGGCACCCGATAGACTGATGAGGATGGAATCCCCGGCTTCTTCGACCAGTTTACGAATTTCTCCCACCGCTTTACGGGGCATAATCACGCCCGGCATGGCTTCGGCACCCACCGGAAGCGGCATTTCAAACCGCGCTAGACGATGTCCATCCGTGGCCACAGCCCGCAAAACCTTCACGCCATTATTTTCGGCAGCATGAATATAGATACCATTCAGATAATAACGGGTTTCTTCGGTGGACATGGCAAATTTCGTACGATCGATCAACGCCCGCAGGTCATTGGCCGGAATGGAAAAAGAGGCGGGGAGATCACCTTGACCAATCTCAGGGAAATCGGATACCGGCAGACACGCCAGTTTGAAATTAGACCGGCCTGCCTTCACGCTCATCTGATTGCCGGTCGGATCGAGCTCCAGTTGAACCGCACCTTCATCGCTCAGTTTTTTAACAATATCAAACAACGTGGCCGCAGGTGCCGTAGCTGCACCGGGCTTGGAGACCTTGGCGGCAACAGATTCATTGATCTCCATTTCCATGTCCGTGGTGGAGAGAGACAGTGCCCCCTCTTCGGCACGGAGCAAAACATTCGACAAAATCGGAATTGTATTACGCCGTTCGACGGCACTTTGTACGTGAGCCAACGCTCTCATCAGGGCGGCGCGATCAATACTCA
>CAZZGO010000061.1:0-9955 GCA_964654245.1 uncultured Pseudobdellovibrionaceae bacterium
ATCTCTAAAGTGCGGCATAGGTCTCTTATTTCCTGCCAATCAGAATGAGGCATTTCCAGTGATTGAAACAGATTATAATATTCGTACCCTTTTTCCGCGAGGTCATCTGCGTATACGCATTGAAATTTTATCGCGCTCGCACCCGCCTTGGCGGCTGAACGAACCAGCAACTTGGAAACATCCGCATTTCCTTCAAATCCCTGGGCGGCTTCGGCAATAATATAAGGGTGTGTCATGATTCAATCATCTCCATCTGTAGGGGGGTTCCAAATGCGATATCCTGAGTGGCTTTTTTTCCTAAAATTTGAGACATATATTTTGGTGCCAGTCCATTGGCTGGACGGATTGTCCTTATATTATCTAGGCTAAAGATGTCGCCCTTTTTCATAGGCTTAACAACATATAAAGAGGGGCGATATTTCCGTCCTGCGCTTTGTTTTGATTTATCAAAATCAACTCGCCCCAGACATTGGGACGATATTTTGGTCTGCTCACAAAGTTGAGCCAACTCTAAGGGCTCTAACGAAAATGCGCTGTCCACCCCGCCATCCGCCCGGGCAAGGGTAATATGTTTTTCAATTATCTTGGCACCCAAAGCCACGGCCGCAATCGGCACAGCCGTGCCCATGGTGTGATCAGACAGCCCCAGACGTACATCCGGGAAATAGCGGCCTAATGCAACCATCGTGTTTAAATCGCACGCCGAATAGGGGGCGGGATATTCGCTCACGCAATGAAGTAAGGTAATATCGGTGGCGCCTGCTTTCTGTGCCGTGTTGACAGCCTCGGATATCTCTTCAAGATTGGCCATTCCGGTGGACATGATCATGGGCTTCTTAAGCCTTGCCACATAGGCAATCAGCGGAGTATCCACCAATTCAAATGATGCAATCTTATAAATCGGCGCGCCCAGTTTTTCTAGTAAATCAACGGCCGTTTCATCAAAGGGGGAGGAGAAAATCGTAATGCCAATTTTCTGTGCATAGGCAAATAAATCCGCATGCCAATCCCATGGCGTATGGGCTTCCTGATAGAGATCATATAATTTTCTCCCCTTCCACAACGGAAGATCAACAAGAAATTCAGGCGCATCATGATTGATCGTAATCGTATCTGCCGTATAGGTTTGAAGCTTGACGGCATCGGCTCCCGATTCTTTTGCGGCATCAATTAACCGAAACGCGCGGTTAATATCGCCATTATGGTTGCCTGATAATTCGGCGATAATAAAAGGATGATCAGGATAGGAAAAACTCATACGCGGCTCTCTGGATTAACAATCACTTCGTCTGAAACCCGATATATATAATGGCCCTCCGGTATCTGCCAGGATGGGGGTTTCTTGTGTTCGTTCAAATAATCAAGCGTCCATATAAAATCTTGAAACCCGATTTTGTGCCGCATCATCAAGGTAGATGAAAATCTTGGGTTAATCTCAAACACATACGGAATGCCGCCCCGCAACCTCAATTGAACATTCAACATCAGATCGCCCGATATGTGATCGGCGAGTTTTTTAAGCATATCCTCAATCGCTTTGACTTTCACGACCTTGGCAACACCCGTCAGCCCCCCTTGAAGTCGCCGCCAGAGCATACAGATACGAAGCTCTCCCCCCATGCGCCATAGCGCGCATGTATATTCATCCTCAGGCACATCAATTAACTCCTGAGCAATGTAATTCATCAGATTCTCTGACTTTTCCTGCATAAATCCTTTGAGTTGATATTCATTGCGGATAATCGCCATGTTCTTTGATCCCGCACTGCGGCGCGGCTTGATTAAGAGCGGAATATCGGTCGTTCTTATCTCAGAGAGAACGCGAGTCTTAGGCACCATCACACCGATTTTTGTTAAAAATTCCGCCGTTTCAAATTTATCCAAAAAGGCAGAAAGAATATCGGCAGGGTTAATCAATACGCGGGCGGGAATAAGCTTAATTTTCTCACTGTGGGATACAAAAAATGTTAATTCAGCCTCAGAAAAAGGAATAAAAATATCTGCGCCCGTCATTTGTACGGCCTTCATGATCGATTCAAAATAATCAGGGTCTTTCGAAAACGGCACAGGAATCACATCATCAAAAAAGGCGCGGGCAGGCCACATGCCATCGGGTGCGAGCCCTATAATCCGCCATGTCCGGTAAATATGGTGGCTTTTCATGATTCGTAACATCGACAGACAAACATCGGAATTGGCGGCAGAAATTAAAATCGTCGGCATAAGCTTAAACCTTTTGGAATAAATCAGACGGCATAAGAATATTTTTTAAATAAGCAATATCCGGATCATATCGAACGCAATCCGACAGCACAGAACATGGGTCATATGATGTCACACGGGGTGAATATTGCCGCGTGCCCGTATCATACATGCCCCACTGTGCCCGGGCATCTGGGGGGGAAAAAATGCGGTCTCTGGGCTGTCCGACCGAACCGGGGTTGATAATCACTCTATCTTCCCGTTGCCAAAAGGTCGGGTAATGGGTGTGCGCCGTGATTATCACATCGGCTTCATTTTGATATTCATCAAAAAAAGAGAGCATCTCTTCAGGGGCGTCGGGATAAACGCGCTCATCTATATCCCACGGCGCGCCGTGGGATATTAAAAAACGGACATTATCCTGCTGAAACGCAATCGGGTGCGGCAAGGATAACAAAAATTCTTTTTGTGTTGGGCTCAGGCATTCGTCCGCCCTGCGGTATGATGACCCATATTTTTTTCGAATAATTTCGCGCTCGGCCGCGTCAGATTGACACCACTGCGCATAAATATTTTCATGATTGCCCCGGCAATACACACAGGACAGGCCTGACAATGCATTTAAAACTGCATGTGTTTCGTAATAATACCCAATCAAATCACCCGCCACGATATAGCATGATACGCCTTCTTTTTGAGCCTGCATCAGCACCGCCGATAAGGCCGGCATATTGCCATGAATATCTGCCAGAAGGGCGATTTTCATGCAGGTGTTACCACAACAGTCATATCGCGTCCCACCCCGCAGGCGGCCATAGCGCGATAAAGTGCCAGAAACTTATCCATCCCCTCGCGCGCCAATAAAAGATCAATATCAATACGGGCAAAATGGGCTGATTTTCCGCGTGTGCGGTCTGCAATATAATTACTTCCGGGATGAAACAGGAAAAAATCGATCGGAAAAGATGAAAACATATCCTTTACCGTAAATTGGGAATCTTTCATAAAAGACTCTATATTTTTTGTATTAAAATACGTCAGATGGTCTGGCGGCGCGAACCAGAATTCCCGGTCAATATATCCTTTATCGATGGCGAGTTTCTGAAGATCGCAATAATCATTCGGCACCGTTATCATCGCGATTCCTGCGGGTGACAGCACATCACGTATTTGAAACATGAGAGATTCAGGACTAAGCACATGCTCCAGCACGTTTCTGAGAATACACACATCGAATTTTTCCCCGCGAGATTTAACCTGATTCAAATCCTCATAAATATCTCCAAATCGGCAACGATCAATTACCTCGGGATTCCATCTGGAGACACCAAAACTGCTAAAATCAACGCCGGTGATATCATAACCCTGTGCGCTGAACTCCTTGACCAAAAAACCCTCCCCGCATCCCAGATCCAAAATACGTGGATTTCGTGTCTGAGGGGTGAGATTTTCAATCATTCCTTGTCGCGTCAAACGAGCTTCAAGTTGCTTATAGGCAATTTCTTGCGGTGTATAGGTTGTGTCGTAGGTCGTTTTTTTACCATCACTATCCTGATAATATTTTGTCGCATAATAATCCTGAAGATCCTGCACGCTGGGCAATGGATCAACCCGGATAATTCCATGATGGTCTTTTTTACTGTGATACGGCATGGGGGTGCGGGATGTGCATGTCATGAATGGATTTTCCTGTGTTTAGAATGGCATCGGCAAATAATTCAGCTCCGTTGCCCGAAGATTGCGCTTGGTATCGATCGACAATTTTCTGGTACCCCTCAGCATCAAAATCATTCAGCCATCCGGGCTTATTTAAATCATCTAGTGTCGGCGGTACCGAAAATCCATCTTTCATTAGGGCGCTGTAAGTAAAGAACTGATTATCCGCTGTCTGAATTAAAAGCGTCGGAAGCCCCAGTGCAAAACGCTCCCACTGTGTCACGGCGGGGGCACCCATCGCAAAATCGGCCTGAGCCATTAAATCCGGCATCGACGGCGCCACATGATAATTAATCTCATTGGGCAGGGTCTCGCAAAAATTTTCAACTGAATCACGGTGCGGTGCCATTAATCCATAGGCCACATCAATGATACCGCGATATCCTGTCTGAGCGAGTTTCTTTAGGGAAGTTAAAATCATATTCTTCTGATCATTTCCCCCGAAATTGATCAAGATACGGCTAATTGATGAAATCTCGCGGCGGCGTCTTAGGGTTTTGTCTCTCAGCGTTTGAAACTCTTTTTTCATGAGCGCAAAGCGTGGCCCCAGTAACATCTGACAACGAGAGGGGATCAACCCAGCGTAGTGATCGGGACTCACGCCATAAGATTGGTTATGGATGATATCGGCGTCATGCGGTTTATCCATGAGATCGTCAATGACAACAATCTTTTCAGCATAAGGTCTGAAATGCGATTCATATTCTGCCCCGCATTCATAATGATCGACAACGAAAACATCATGCACAGGGGGGGATTTATAAAACGCATGCGGGTCAATGCGCGGATAATTTTCCAACGCCAAACAGAAATCATAGCTTTCTTGTTCGGTGACAAAAACACAGTGCCAGCCGCGCGATGTTAATTCATCCGCCAGTGCCTTGCATCGAAACGCATGACCTGCCCCGCGCCAGTGCGAGGCATAAAAACGGAAATAGGCGGAAGGGGTCGTCATTATCTCACTTTAAAAATAGGTTCAATGACCGGACACCCGAGATTATCCATGAGCGTTCCCTGCGTCAGGTGATGCGATAATTCAGAGAATGTTTCCCGATATGCCTTGATCACGGTATCGTGTTCATCATTTCCAAACGCATATGACATGTTGTGCGTAGAAAGAATAATCACACCCCGGGCAATCATATTTTTCTGGATAAAAGTTTTGATGACCTGCGCACTAATATTACCCGCATTTTCAACACTCATGATCTTCCAGCATGGATGGCCTTTAAATGAAATTAGGTGATCTAGATGCGTATCTTTTAATATTTTTGACACAGCTTGATCCAAACGCTCGCCGGCCTGCTGTAGATGTTGAATGACCGACTCCCGTTTCATTTTTTGTATCACAGCAATAGAGCCTGCCAGCGAGAGCGTCTCCCCGCCGAATGTGCCAGAGAAGAAAATATCATCCATTTTCTTCATGATATGACGCGACCCCACAACGGCCGAAATCGGCAAACCATTGCCCATCCCTTTACCAAACGCCGCCAGATCTGGGGTCACACCAAATAATTCCTGTGCACCACCCAAAGCAAAATGGAATCCGGTCACAATTTCATCAAACACCAAAATCGTGCCTGTCTGCCGGGTGATCTCACGCACGGCCTCAAGATAGCCCGGCTTTGGATAAGCAATATTCATTGGCTCCAAAATAAAGGCCGCATATTGTTCTGTTTTTAAAAGATCAGAAAGCGCATCCAGGTCATTATATGCCACCGTATCGGTGAGTGCCTGCACGGCTTTGGGCACACCCAAGCGCCGCGCCGTTGTGCCGATATACCAATCCTGCCAGCCATGATACCCACAGGCCAGAATTTTATCCCGTCCCGTATACGCACGTGATAACCGTATACAGGCCGATGTGGCGTCGGTGCCCGTCTTGCCATAGCGCACCATATCTGCACAGGGAATAATATCGACCAGCATCTCCGCCAGTTCATATTCCAATTCACTGGCGTGGGAAAATGTAATCCCGCGAGAGAGTTGTTTCATCACCGCCGAATTCACATCCGGGTCATTATACCCCAATGTAATCGACATTAATCCGTTGACCATATCGATATAGGAATTGCCATCAATATCCCACACGCGCGCGCCCTGCCCCCGGTCTATAAATAACGGGGCATGATCTTTGGGATATTGCAGATGGGATTTACTGAACGTCTGAGATGCAATGGGAATAATGTCCAACGCCTTGGTCAACAGGGCGTTGGATTTATTAAAAGATGTTATTTTCTCAATCTCCCTAGAGGGAGAGCACGCTGGCGAGCGTTTGAACAGCTTGTTCAACATGTATTTCCTCGATATGGACATGAAGCGGGAGCGTAAGCGTCTGGCGGTAATACGTGTCTGCCCCCGGCAAAAAAGGTTGGGGGAAATTTTTGTGATAAAAAGGTTGCTGGTGAACGGGGATATAATGTACCTGCGTGCCAATCTCTCTGGTGGATAATGCTTTCATCACTTGGGCGCGGGATATGTCCCGTGCATCAAAATCAATCAAAACCGTCATCAAATGCCAAAGCGGATCACATCCCGGCACACGGGGTACAGGGCGGATATGCGGCGCAAAAGGCGCGAGATGTCTTTCATAAGCAGAGCGTATTTTTTCCCGGTGCGCCTTAAAACGGCAGAGTTTTTTGAGCTGACTTATCCCTAAAGCCGCCTGAATATCCGTCAGCCGATAATTATACCCATAGTCTGGCATCTCATAATACCACGGGTTAGGTTCCCCTGCCGTGAAACCCATATCGCGGTTTAAAAACCGTCCCGGGTCTCGCACCATGCCGTGTGACCGAAGGGTGCGCAGGCGATCCATCACCTGATCATCCTGTGTTGTAATCGCGCCGCCCTCGCCAGTCGTGATGTTTTTAACAGGATGAAAAGACAGCATCGTGGCGTCTGAATAGGTGCCATCCCCCACATAACGTGTCTTTTCACCGTCATAATATTGCGTCCCCAGCGCATGGCACGCATCTTCAATAATCTTGATATCATGTGCGCGGGCAATATTGGATATTCGCTTCATGTCACAGACCTGACCGCCAATATGCACCGGCAAAACCACCACAGGCTTTGAGGGACAGCGTTTCAAGGCCTCTTCAAAATGATGTGGCTCCATCAGGGCTGTGGATGGGTCGACATCCGCGAACACCACATCTGCGCCCATCATGATGGCGGCGTTGGCTGTGGCCAGAAACGTAATCGATGGGACAATCGCCGTCGTACCACGGGTGACACCCAGCGCGTGGCATGCCATATGAAGCCCTGCCGTACCATTGGCGCAGGTCAGCGCATGACGAGATCGCGTGACCAGGGTTAGATCCTTTTCAAACTGTTCAACCCGGGCACCACCCGTGAGAAAATCCCCCATGAGCGCCGAGCGCACAGCATCCAAATCATCTTCTTCGATGAAATGCCTGCCGTAACTGGAAAGAGGGTTTTTCATGATCGTCAGGCGGCTTTGGCCACTTTCTTCAGGCCATCAATGTCAATCCAATCGGTATTGTTATCGCTGGCGTAATAAAAATCTTGAGGCACGGCCTTGCCCTTCTCGCCGTCATAGGGGGCATCATAATCAATCCCTCCCCAAGGGGCACTGGGTTTGATCACAAAGAAATCAGAAAATTCGAGTGTATTGCGGGATTCATCCGCCGGCACCATAATTTCGTGAAGTTTTTCGCCTGGACGAATGCCGATCATCTTGATCTGACATTCCGGCGCAATAGCCCGTGCCAGATCAGTGATTTTCATCGACGGGATTTTTGAAATAAACACTTCGCCGCCACGCATCCGGCTAAGGCACTTCACCACAAAATCCACCCCTTGTTCCAACGTAATCCAAAACCGTGTCATGCGTTCATCGGTAATGGGAATAACACCGGTCTTTTTTTGTTCCATGAAAAATGGAATGACAGACCCACGGGATCCGATGACATTGCCATACCGAACAACCGAGAAAATTGTTTTCTGCGCGCCTGTATAATTATTGGCGGCCACGAATAATTTGTCCGAACATAATTTGGTGGCCCCATACAGGTTGATCGGGTTCACAGCCTTGTCGGTCGATAGGGCAATCACTTTTTTGACCCCGCAATCAATCGATGCATTGATGATGTTTTCTGCGCCGTACACATTGGTTTTAATACATTCAATCGGGTTATATTCCGCCGCCGGTACTTGTTTCAATGCCGCCGCATGCACCACAATATCCACGCCATCAAAAGCGCGCTTCAGGCGCTCATAATCCCTGACATCCCCGATAAAATAACGAATACGCGGCTCATTTGGAAAACCTTGCGCCATTTCAAATTGCTTCAGTTCATCTCTGGAAAACACAATGACTTTTTTAGGTTTAAAATGAGTCAGGATATGACGGATAAATTTTTGTCCGAAAGACCCGGTACCACCGGTCACCAGAATAACCTTGCCATCGAATAAATCGGTTTTTGTAAACGGGGTGACTGTCATGTTTTTTTTCCTTTTGTTAAAAATTTCCACGCTACCGCAGACCGGGTGAATCACCCCAGTCTCTACATTATTTACTGGCCGGCTGAAAAATTCTCAGCACGCTTCCAATGCCGCGCTAGGCATGCGTACCCGCACCTGACGCGACAGAAAATCAATCAACACCATCACCCGGTCTTGCGCTTCGCATGACAAAACCGTGGCCACCATATCCTGAAATGCCCCCATCAGGACGCGGACTTGCGTGCCTTGAGGCAAAAGAGAAGATAAAGGCGGCGCCGGAATAACGCCGTTCACTTCCCGTGATTTCATATCCTCAATCAATGTGCCGGGAATTTCAGCGGGCTGGCCGCCAAATTTTACAAAATCCTTAACACCCACCGTGGATTTCACCGGACGCAGGCTCATCGTCGCCTCTGACGGTTTCATCAAAAAAACATATCCTGGAAACAACGCCCGGCGGACGATATCCACCTTGCGGGCATGAGATCTGCGTTTTTCAATCATGGGGCAATACACATCAAACCCCTGACGCGTCAGATGTGACATCGCCTTATGTTCCTGTCCGGCATGAACCGCAAGCAAATACGCGTGCATCATGAAACCTCTGGTGGGGCAGGCGGAGCAAAAGATAACAGCGAAGGCACAAAAATATGATCGGGTCTGATATGTGCCGCGATCAGAGTTTCGTACATCGCCTTGGGATTTGAAAGATCCGTCAAAATCACCGATGCCTCAGGCGGTATCGCATGTCCTATTGGCACCTGAAGCCGTTGTCCGCCTAAGGACGACGGATCAAAGACAGCCTTAATTTCAAGGGAAGATTTAGAGGCACTCAAGATGAATATTTCGGCAAAATCGCCATCCCCTGCCAAATAAACAGACGTCAAACCTTTATCGGCGCATAACGTCAACAGACGGTCAGCTTCGCCGCGCCCCAGCCTAAAAAAATCAAGCGACCATTTCAGATATTGCGCCGTTAAGCGGCTTTTTTCTTCAAACCCCTGAGGTGTTAGATAATACATGTAGCGTTTAAGCGGGGCTTGGGACATTTTAATCAATCCCTTGCTGATACAACGCTTAAGATACCAATTCACCGACCCCAGCGCGATCCCCAGCTCTCCTGATAACTGGCGTTGCGACACGCCGGCATTTTCATCCACGGAATGCAACAGCTGGCGCACCAACCGTTCGTCGAGGGCATCATCGGCAAGGGTTTCGGTTTTCATAAAAATAAGGGTTGGCTTGCGTTCATTTTATGAACGTTTCTAGCAAGACCCGCCAGCCGGGTCAAGAGCCTCCGGCCGTCTGCCCTAATTTACCCTTATTTTTCTACGACATAGCCATGTCATAAACCGCCATTTTCTGTCATCTTGACAGAATAGGATTCGGGCTCATGGGTATAAAGACACGTCATCATGCATAAAACACTCTACACAGCGTGGCCGCTTTTCTTGGGATTAGTCTTGATGATGCTCAGTAATGGGCTTCAGGGCACTTTGCTGGGCGTACGGGCCTCGCTCGAAGATTTTCCGGTCATCAGTATCGGGTTTGTGATGTCCCTTTACTT
>CAZZGO010000062.1:0-9171 GCA_964654245.1 uncultured Pseudobdellovibrionaceae bacterium
AGACCTAAGCATGACTGATGTTGAACTGGGCGGGCAAACAACGGCTCTGACAGACAGTTCAGGCTGGGCTTCGTTATACTTAAGCAATATCGGTACACAGATTTTGAACATTGGTAATACGATCTTTAAAGGCGGGGCTCTGGATTATATCTGGAATATTTCTTCAAGTGCTGTGAACGCCAAAAATGCCACGTTTGAAGGTGTGACGGGCTTAACGGCAACGCTGGATCAGAATTTCGCTATCGAAGACAAAGTGGTTCACGCCATCGATAATGCGATGATTTCAGGTCTGGTCACGTGGAAAGATAATAACCTGTTCGTTACACAGAAATCCGGCAGTATTCAGCGCGGGGTCAATAATTCGGCCGTCGGTGGGAATGTCTGGGTAGATAACGGCACATTTGCCGAATCTGTGAACGTCAATAAATCGGTCTCGTTGTTCGGGAATAATTTCGGTAAGGCTGGCAATAGCTTGACTCGCGGCGCGGAAACTATCGTGACTCCGAATTCTCCAGGATTCTTGATCACAGCAAATGATGTCACGCTGGATGGGTTTTATGTGACAGGCGGCGACCATGGTATCGAAGTACAAGGAGCTGATCGTGTAAAAATCCTCAATAACGTGGTGACGGCATCTGGTCAGAATGGCATTCACCTGAATGGGTCGGAACTATCACGGGTTGATGATAACTATATTTTCAACATCACAGGTAACGGCACCACAAGTTTTGGGAATGACGGGATATATATGTATCAGTCTCATGGCACCCAAGCTTGGCGCAACGTCATCGACACGGCCAATGATAACGGTATTCAAGTAGAACGTTCAGAAGATGTCGTCCTGCGTTCAAACGTCATCAGCAATACCAAGGAAGAAGGCATCGATGTTCGCCTGTCTAATAATATTGGACTGTTTTTTAACAAAATCACCAATGCGGGCTTAACGGTTTTGCGTTCAGGAATCCGGGTAGATCAATCCAGCAACGGATCAGAAATTGGGTATAATACCATTGAAACAACCGGCCTTGACGGTATCACCATCACGAACTCTAACGGGGTGGATGCTTATCACAACACCGTAAAAAGTGCTAAACGTGACGGTATTTCGATCAATGGCGGGACAGGATTTATCGCAAGAAATAACATGATCACCACATCTGGTGATGATGGTATTGATCTTGATAATGTTCTGGGTGTTATTAAATTGACGGGGAATACGATTGACGGCACAACTGGCGGCCATGAAAGCAATGGTATCGAATTATCAGGTACCGTTGACACCTTGATCGATAAAAACATCATAAAAAATACGTCGTGGAATAATATTAACGTCGCCGGTGCCTCTAATACCAAAATCACGAACAATGAGCTGACAAATTCTATCAACGCATCCGGTGTAGGGGCATGGAGCGGTAGCACTAATACCTTGATTGATAAGAATACCATCAAGGGAAGTCAGTATGGTATCTGGAATCAGGGCGGCGTCACTACCATCACAAACAACAATATCTCTGATATGAAAGTAGATGGTATATTCATCACTGATACACCTTCAGTCATGATTGGGAGCAATACTCTCGACAAAAACAAACGTCACGGTATCTACCTGACAAGCTCCAGTGACAACTCAACGATCAAAGATAACAACATCACCAATTCAGGTGTCGATGGTATCTTGGTTGAAAATAGTAACTATGTTCTGATTGGCGGGACACCCAGATCCACACAGGCCAATGTGATTGACGGTGCGGGGGGTGATGGTATTCATGTGATTGGTGGCGAAGGCACGCGCATCATTTCAAACCGCATCCTTAATACAAAAGGTGACGGGATTGATGTAACAAAGGCTGAGAGTGCTTTTATACGCAACAACGATATTCGTTTTGCCGACGCTAACGGTATTTATGTGGACGATATTGATGCTGTCGATATTAGGGGCAACCGCGTTCGCCGCACAGGTTCTGATGGTATCTATCTGAATAATTTTGATGCGGCTTGGCTGGCTAACAATTTGGTATCCGATACCGGGGATGATGGGATCGACGTATCAGAAGGCGGATTTGTTTCTATATATAACAACATCTTAAGACGCATTGGGTTCAATGGTCGCGGTGAAAATACCGATATGGCCGGCGCAGATGGGATCAATGTTTCGAACATTTATGGTTACATGATACCCCCTGTATCTGCGACCGAAGGCATTGAAAAAAGTCAGCGTGGATTTGCCATCGAGGTTATCGGCAATGAAATTGACCGTACCTATGATGATGGGATTGACGTCACAAATAGCCATTCTGTCTGGATCGAGCAAAATGATATTCAGAATGCTGGTTATGCGAATGGCCGTTATCTGGGCGGCGGAGATTATACCGGCGCAGATGGCATTTACGTCAGCAATGTGAATAAAAACCAGGGAAAAATACTGATGTTATCCGCTATGCCGGAATCCGGGTACACATGGCCTTCTATTCCCGGCACCTTTAACCCGCAAGGCGCCCCTGAAGATTACAGCATTGTCATTACAGACAATGTCATTAACGAAACAGCCGATGACGGGATCGAAGTTATTGGTAGCCAAATAAGACGAGCAAGTCCTTCACTGTCCATGATTGAATATCCTGATCTTGATATCAATTTTGGGGCGGGTCGTACGCTTATATCTCGCAACGATATTCAGAATGTCGGATATGGTTTTATCGGCGATGGCGGGGAATCCTATGGCTCCAACGCACCTGACGGATATGGGGCAGACGCCATTCACGTCCGGGATATCATCCAGCCTCTCTTCATTGGCGATGGCGATGGTTATGGCGACGGGGATGGTAGCTATATCGCTCTCGATTCTACTGAGGACATGATCGATTCATACATAGTTGAAATTCTGGATAATTCTATCTGGACTGTCGGTGATGATGGCGTCGAAGTCATCAATAGCGGGAATACGCTTATCGCTGGCAATGAAATTGCGAATGTTGGCCTGAATACGGATAAATATTCAGGGAAATATATTGGCAAAGGCTCGTTTGGAAATAACGGGGACGGTATTCACGTCAGCCACACTTTCGAAATTTTCGAAAATAACGGTAACGTTGAGATTATCTCAAATATCATTTCATCTTCCGGAGATGATGGGATCGAGGTAATTGGCGCAACGAATCTATTGATCGATGATAACACCATCACCAATTCAGGCGACGATGGCATCCGCGTGGTGGGCTTTGCGTCCTTCATACAGCCCTCGCCCGAAGAAGATATCCCGGTCGATCCTGAGACAGAATCATCTGGTTTCTCAATGATGTTCATGCCCGTAATGTCTTTATACAACGCCGTGATATCCAATAACTCGGTGACGGACTCTGGGTCTGATGGCATTCATGCGAATGGCTTTGATGATCTCACTGTGACAGATAACAGTGTTTTCAATTCTGAAAACAACGGCCTGTATGTCGCCGGGTTCAATAACGGTGACGTTCAACTGAGCGGCAATAACTTCTCAGGCAATAATATTGGGGCGCATTTTGAAAGCGGGGTCATTGATCTGACCCAAGGCATCAATCAATTTATCGGCGGATCTATCGGCATCCGGTTCTCACCTTATGATTTTGGTGATGTTTTGGATATGCCAATTGAAGCCAGCATACCGTCCGGGGATTACGAAGGCGCTTTTGCCTTCGCCTATGCAGCGCCAATCTTTACAGGTTTTGCCCCGCTCTCATTGGTAGACGATACGCTCGGTACTCAGGTTTTCTTTGGACAGGAAGATTTCTTCGTTGAACTCGACAATGAGGCCTTCTTTGCCCCGGGTAACCCAACCCTGCTCAATGGATTGAACAGCACCTACCTCACTCCGGCAGGCATTGTGACACCCTCTAGCACAGGCGACGTGATCAGCCCGTCTGTGCTGAGCTTCCTGGAAAGCCGCTTCTTCCATTTCAATGACCGGGGAGATCTAGGTCTCTTCTTCTTTGGAACGCCGGGAACAGAGACTGCCAACATTTTGGATCAATCCGATATTTTCAACTCATTTGATCCGGCAATTTTTGGCGGCAGTGGTCTGAATATTACACTTCGCGGCTTACCTCGTATTCCGGGCGCACCCGCAGGTGGTGGCACTGGCGGTGGCGCAGCCTTTTTTAACAACATTGCGCCTGCTGGCGGAAATACACCGGATGATTTGAACAACATCTCTCCTGCGGCTGGAAATGAGGGGAACCAAAGCCCTTCAGATCTGAATAACATCAACACAGCGGCCGGCAACCAAGATGCGTCATGCTGGGGAGATGCGGCGGCGGCGGCAAGTGGTGGTGGGTCTGTTAATTTGAATATCGGGG
This sequence comes from uncultured Pseudobdellovibrionaceae bacterium, assembly GCA_964654245.1. GTDB lineage: Bacteria > Pseudomonadota > Alphaproteobacteria > Micavibrionales > Micavibrionaceae > UWPOB-MICAV1. The sequence goes on from CAZZGO010000062.1 coordinate 4,332, forward strand.
GCACGCCCGGCCAGATCTTGTCTGGTGCATCCGCGTGCGGATCAGACATCTAGAATAAAAACATAGTCTTTTGATCGCAGGCGAGCCCTCTCGCCTGCGATTTCGTATGGGGTATAGAATTTATGGAGACATGGTGCCGTCGAGAGGATTTGAACCTCCGACCCTCGCATTACGAATTTTATTATGGTAATTTTAATATGGTTCAGGCTCTAACCATATCGAGCCATATACCGCGTTGAGTTTATAGGCGTAATTCCTGATTTTTTGGCTCTCAAAAGCGGCGATTTCAATATCGTTCAGGCTCCTGTAATACCCCTCAACATTATTATCACCTTATTATCGCCTTTTTACAAAAAAGCTTTTCAGACACATCACGATTAATTAATTGTTAGTTAATTGCTACGATGATAGGCTTTAAATATGCGTGTATTTTTAATGATCCTTATTTTTGCGATTGGGTTCAGCGGTTATTCAGCCGCAGCGCATGCGTTAAGCCATGAATTTTGCAATCCGATGATGGAACAAGCGGACGGTGACAGTTCCCATAAAGACATGGATATGTCAGATTGTCCGGGTCATGCTGCTGGTAAGGATCAACAAAAAGATACTGATCAAGATAAGGGAGCAAAAAAAGGGAAATGCATGGATTGCTCTCATTGCTGTCCATCTCATGCCATGAGTCTGCTAAATTATTCGCTTAGTCTTCCTCTTCTGTCCGACCTACTGAATCCCAAACCTATGTATGGGCATGTTGACGAAGTTTTCTTCTCACTTTTACGCCCCCCAAAATCCCTCGTTTGATTTGAGCGGAGTTTAAGCCATTCGGCTTGAAATCCGTAACGCTGCTTCGTTTGAAGCGGCCTGGACTGCGTTACGCATTTTCAATCAAACAAGGAGATTATCCATGACTATAACTCTATCCGGGGCTATGCGCCCCACGCTGATCGTGCTGGCGGCTCTGGCGTTGTCGGCCTGTTCAACCACGATGCAGCCGCAATCTTCTATCCCTGCTGAAACGGCGGGCGGTAAGCCTGCGGTCATGAGCATGAAAGACGGCATGTCCTGCGCCTGCTGCGGCAAGATGAAAAAAGCCGAAGGTAAAGGGGGATGCTGCGCCGACATGAAAGATGGCTGTCCATGCTGCTCTGGTATGTCTGGTGCAAAGGGCATGATGTGCGCCCCGAAAGCCAAAGACGATATGTCCGGCATGGATCATTCCATGATGAACCACGGAGCGACCGACATCTATGCCCCAGCCATGAAAATGATGCATGAAAATATGAGCATGGTCCCCACGGGCGATGCTGATGCTGATTTCATGCGCGGCATGATCCCTCACCATCAAGGGGCTATCGACATGGCAGAAATCGCCTTGTCCCACGGGAAAGACCCTCAAGTGAAAAAGCTGGCCGAAGACGTTATCCGGGCGCAGGAGAGCGAAATTGCTTTCATGCGCGACTGGCTGGCGAAACGCGGGCAATAGGTAAGGAAATCCAGACATGAAACATATTGTTTTTCTTATAGCTCTGGCGGGGATGGCATTTGTGCCATCCCTTGCCACAGCGCAGGAGCAGAGTATTGGTGAAATGCAGGTGCTTAAAGCTGCGATGCTCTCCAGCCCTGTCTTCCAAACCGTTCTTCTAGAGGCGGAAACTGAAAAAGCCGATGCGGATCAGGCAGCGCGGCTGGACAATCCTACGTTGGAATTTAACGCAGTGCGAACATCCACTCCAGGCGATGACACCAATAGTTACGATCTGGAAATTGAGCAGCCGTTTAAGCTCTCGCAATTAACCGGATCGCGAGTGCAGCTTTCGCGCTCACTATTTGAGCGGGCCGAATTGCGTCAGCAGCACGGCATGATACAGGCTTATTGGGATATGAAACTCCTCTACGCGCAGGCATGGCAGGCGCAAGAACAGGTAAAATTATATACCGATTTTCAGAAACGGGCGCGCGATGTTGCTGGTAAAATAAGCAAGGCTGTGCAGGCAGGGCAAACCCCGGTTAGCGAAGGAAGCCTGTTTGAAGGCGATGTTGCAAAATTCGGCAGTGATCTTGAGAAAATCAAGGCTGATGAAATCCGCTTTCGTCTTGAGCTTGAAAAAGCAACGGGCCTAAACCTTGCAGAAAAAATCCTGGAAAAGCCGTCTTTATTAGGTACACAAGGTGATGTTGCCGTACTTGAGGATGAAGCGCGGCGTAACGCCAGTCTTGTGCGCCTGCTGGAAGCCGATTTAAGAGCGGCGGAGCGGCAGGGCCAAGTCGCATTGGCTGATGGTGTGGGGCCAGAAATTACGCCACGTTTTCTCTATGGACGCAATCCTGATGAAAATGAAGATTCCGTTGGTCTTGGCGTGGTACTGACTATTCCGCTCTGGGATACGAACCAATCCGAGCGGCGTAAGGCTGAAGCGCAAAAACTCTATGCGCGTCGTCAGCTTGATACGATACAAAGCCTACCGCTCTCAGAAAGACTTGTGCGGATCGTGGATACGATAGAGCGATTGGATCGGCGCATCGAAACGCTGGAAAAGGAAGCCCTGCCCAATTACCGCAAAGGCTTTTTGCAAGCGCAGAGAAGTTTCAGCGCAGGACAGAGCGATGCCGCCGCCTTGTGGCAAGTCCGGGAGCGTTTGTTTGAAACCGAACAAGATGCACTTGGTGCCATGCTGGAAGCAATTGAAGCCCGCCGTATTCTCTCCCTTGAAACTGGCGTCATGCCGATGGACATAGCAAAACACGAGGTCACACCATGAAAAAAATTACCCCCCTTCTTTTTGCATTGATACTTACAACTTCCTCTGCTTTGGCAGGTGAAGGACATGATCATGGAATGCCGGGTGACAGTGCAGGCGGGCCTTTAAATGAGATTGTTCTGACACAGGCGATGATGACCAACCTGGGGATCGAAACGGCTCCGGCCAGTTTGCAGGATATCTCAAACACTGTTGATCTTGTCGCCAATATTGACTATTTGCCGGAAAAACAGGCCATCGTCAGTGCGCGGGCGGAGGGTTCTGCTCTGAAAATCATGTCACGAGTGGGCGAGGTTGTGAATAAAGGCGAGGCTGTCATCGTTATCCAGCCGCGCCTGATCGGTAATCCGCCCGTAACACTTTCTGCGCCTATGACGGGCTATGTCATGGAACAAAGTATAGTCGTTGGCCAAGCCATCACACCCGATCAGCCGCTTGTTAAAATTGCCGATCTTTCAGAAGTGCTCGTCCGCGGGCAGGCCTATGAAGATATAGCGCAATCAGGAATAGAAGGTGGTCAGAAAGTCAGTGTATCAACGCCTAGCTTCCCCGGTGAAATATTTGAAGGCACCGTTCAGCGTGTGGATGCAACTCTCAAAGCTGGATCACGCGTGCGTGAGATTTATGCCGTTGTCTCAAATCCTGAAGGCAAGTTGCTGGCTAACATGCAAGCGACGCTTTCGATCAAAATCGGCAATCAGACGACCGCACTTGTGGTGCCACAACGGGCCATTCTGGGCGATACCGGCAATTACTTCTTGTATGTGAAGGAAGGCGATCATTTTTATCGCCGCGATCTCACGCTGGGGGAAAAATTTGGCACACTGCGTGAAATCATTGATGGCGTTTTACCCGATGAACAGGTTGTCACTCTTGGAAACTACCAGCTTCAATTTATTACGCCGCCCAAGGCCGCTGGTGAGGCGGATGAGCATGGCCACGACCATTAAGGAATAAGGAAATGATTAACGCATTAATAGATTTTTCCATTCGTCACCGCCTTTTGGTGATTGTGATGACGTTGCTGGTTGCCGCTTACGGCGGATGGGTGGCCACAAAATTGCCCGTGGATGTTTTCCCGAATTTGAACCGCCCAACGGTGACGATTTTCAGTGAGTCGCCCGGCCTTGCCGCAGAGGAAGTGGAAACGCTCGTCACGCGCCCGATTGAAGCCGCTGTGAACGGTGCGCCCGGTGTTGAACGGGTTCGTTCATCATCCATGGTAGGATTATCACTCATCTGGGTGGAGTTTGACTGGACGACCGATATTTATATCGCACGTCAAACCGTTTCTGAAAAACTGCAAAGTGCGCGTGAAGTCATACCGGAAGGGATTGATCCTTATATGGGGCCGATTGCCTCGATCATGGGGGAAGTGTTTCAGCTTGGTCTGACATCAAATGATCCGAACGTCACATCCATGGATATCCGCACGTTTGCCGAATGGGATATACGCAATCGCCTTTTATCCATTCCCGGCATTGCTGAAATCACCGTTTTGGGCGGAGATTTGAAGCAATTTCAGGTTCTGGTCGATCCGGTCAAATTGAGCCAGTACGGAAAATCCTTGCATGATATCAAAGCCGCGATTGAAGGCGCGAATGTCAGTGCCACGGGTGGTTTTATGATTTCGGATTATACGGAAACGCTGATCCGCGTGAATGGCCGTGTGGCTTCGATAGAAGATTTAGCCAGTTCACCGCTACCAAAAATCGATGATGATGCCCCACCCATCCGTCTTGATCAGGTGGCAGAGGTTCGCATGGGCGGCCCCCTTGGTAAGCGCGGGGATTCTAGTATTAATATGACCCCGGCGGTGACGCTGTCTATCCAGAAACAACCTGAAGCCGATACGCTGCGGTTGACTAAGTTGATTGAAGAGGAAGTGAAAGGGATAAGGGCAAGCCTGCCAAAAGGCATGGTGCTTCATGATGATATCTTCCGGCAGGCGAATTTTATCGAACGCGCTATTCACAATGTAGAAGAAGCCCTGCGGGATGGTTCTATTCTTGTTGCGCTTATTCTGACGATCTTTTTGCTGAATTTCAGAACAACCTTCATCACACTGACCGCTATTCCGT
>CAZZGO010000063.1:0-8121 GCA_964654245.1 uncultured Pseudobdellovibrionaceae bacterium
GCTTCGTTACGAAGCGAAGTCGGGGTAATAATTTTCTTCAGTTGGTAGAGATTTTCTGGCTCAAAGCTTTTGTTGCGGAATTGGCGGAATACCCCTTCGGCACGTACGGCGATAAAATCAAAAAACTGCGGCGTCCGGCCGATAATCGTTTCATGAAGAAGGCTGAGCGCATTCATCATGAGTGTGCCCATATCCTGACCCACCGGTTGAGATTTCCAATCCCCCGGCAGGTTTTGAAGATAAAGACCCCGAGCCCCTTGATAGAGCGTGTCTTCAAGCGAATCCAAGAAAGAATCATCCTGTCCACACCGCACCAGAATACGCACATCATCTGGAGATCCGGCACACATCGGCGACAGGCCGCTGACCTGAAGCGAGCCGCGCTTAAAATCAAATCCCATCATTTCCAGCACGGTTTTATTGAGCCACATCTGGTCGCCGCGGGCAAAGTTACCTTCGAGAGGCAAAGGCGCGGGCTGGTTTTTCTGTTTAGCCAGAGCTTTGTCTTTCAGCGTTTTTAAGGGCGCCAGTAATTTTTCGTACAGCGCATCAATATCCAGATTACCAATATCGTTCGCATATCCGATCAACAAGGCGCGGTACGCGGTATCGGTGCCGAATTTCTTTTGTTTGAGGTCTGCTGTTTTACGAGTCAGGTCAACGACCTGCTGGACATAGGTCGCAGCTTCAGCCCAATTGCCGCTTTCAAGAGCCAGAGCATGACGCTTGCGGCCTTCGTTGGCGACTTGCACGGATGCGATATATAAATCCGGCGGCAAGGCTGACAGGTGAGAGTGAATACGCCGCATTTCTTTCAGGTTGGCCAGATCCCAATCATTCCATCCACCCGGTGATGATGCGGCAGAATTTTCAACTTTCTCCAGCAGGTTAGTTACGGCCGGTGTTGTTGTTTCGGCGTAAATACGTTTGGTGATGGCGGAAATATCATGAATACGTTTATTGAGGCCGCCGCCCGGCATGGCGGTCATCATATCGACAGCCAGCGTGCTCCGGATCGAGAATAACGTGTTCAGGTTTGCAAAATAATATTTAAGGTCATTATACCCTTCCGCCGGCTCGGAGACGGTTTTCAGCGACGTTTTATCGGTCATGTTATTTTCCCTTAAGCGGCATGATGGATGGTGAGATCTTATTTCCTACCCTCATTATACCCTCGCGCATTCAGGTTAAAAATGATTTAATGATTTGATTATAAAATAATTTTCACATGTTTACGTTCTGGAAAAAGAAGTCACAACCCACAGAAACCGCCAAAATGTCGCGTGCCGATATTCTGGCGCAAGCCAAGGCCAATGCCGCGTCTGCCCGTGCCGAAATCGGTGATGAGACGCTGGATAAGATTAAAGAAGCCATGATGCGAAAACAAAATTCTGATTTTGAAAAGGCCAAACAATCCATCAAAACGATGGATCAGGATAAGGTGCGTGACCATCTTTCCCTGTGGTTAAACGATAAGCCGTAAGGAGCCCTTGAAATGCCCATCTATAAAGCCCCGCTTGAAAATATCCGTTTTGTTCTGCACGACGTATTAGGCGCAGAACACTTATCGACCCTTCCGGGTTTTGCCGATGCCACGCGTGATTTGATCGACCAGATCACCGAAGAAGGCGCCAAAATGTGCGAAGAGGTTTTGTTTCCTTTGAACCAAAGCGGGGATAAAGAGGGATGCCAGTTCGCTCAGGGCGATGTAAAAACGCCTTCGGGGTTTAAAGACGCTTATGCGGCTTTCACGGCGGGGGGATGGTGCGGCGTATCGTCTGACCCGGCGTATGGCGGGATGGGATTGCCGCATTTGGTCAATACCGTCATGCAAGAAATGATTTGTTCGGCCAATATGTCGTTCGGTATGTATCCGGGATTATCCCAAGGTGCCTATGATGCGATCTCTCAACATGGGACGGACGAACAAAAACAAACCTATCTGCCGAAATTGATTACCGGCGAATGGTCAGGCACCATGTGTCTGACGGAGCCGCATTGCGGTACAGATCTGGGGTTGATCCGGACAAAAGCCGTACCCAAGGGGGATGGATCTTACGCAATATCCGGCACCAAGATTTTTATTTCCGCCGGTGAACATGATTTAACCGAAAACATCATCCATCTAGTGCTGGCAAAACTGCCGGATGCACCTGACGGCGTGAAGGGGATTTCATTATTCGTCGTCCCCAAATTCATGCCAGCCGATATGTCGCGCAACGCGGTGGTATGCGGATCCATCGAACATAAGATGGGAATTAAGGCGTCGGCCACCTGTGTCATGAACTTTGATCAGGCCACAGGATGGCTGGTGGGTCAACCACATAAGGGTCTGAAGGCGATGTTTACCATGATGAATGCCGCGCGCCTTGGGGTGGCTATGCAGGGATTGGGGATTGCTGAAGTGGCGTATCAAAATGGATTGGCTTATGCCAAAGATCGTCTTCAGATGCGGGCGCTGGACGGCGCGAAATACCCTGATAAGCCAGCAGATCCGATTATCGTTCATCCGGATGTTCGGCGGATGTTGTTGGTTTCAAAATCTAAAATAGAGGCGGCGCGCGCGCTCTCGTTTTGGGTGGGGATGAATCTGGATATATCGCTTCATCACCCGGATGAAGAAGAAAGACAATCTGCCGATGATCTGGTGGCGTTACTCACACCGATTGTCAAATCGTACCAGACCGATATGGGGTTTGAAATCGCCAGCACCGCGATGCAAATTCATGGCGGGCATGGGTATATCTGGGAATATGGGGTCGAACAATATGCCCGGGATGCCCGCATTGCGATGATTTATGAGGGGACAAACGGCATTCAGGCACTTGATCTGGTCGGGCGCAAGATGTCAGCCAATATGGGTCGATATTTGCGTCGTTTCTTTCATCCCGTATCCGAATTCATTGAAACACATCAATCTGACCCGGCACTGCAGGAATTTATTTTCCCCATGGCCAAGGCCTTTGCCAAACTCCAGCAAGCCACGGCTCTGATTGCTCAAAAAGGATTGAAAGATCCGAATGAAGCGGGCGCGGCATCTGTGGATTACCTTCAACAATTTGCCTTAGTGGCCTTGGCGTTTATGTGGTGCCGCATGGTCAAGGTCGCCCAAGCCCGCCTTCAGGCAGGATCTGGAGATGCAGCATTTTATGACTCAAAAATCAAAACTGCCCGTTTTTTCATGGAGCGTGTTCTCCCCGAAGCCGATGCACGATTTAAAATGATTCAGGCCGGCGCGAAATCCATGATGGATGTCAAAGAGAGCGAGTTCTAAGGTGTCGTTCGGCCCGGGGTAAAACCTTTGGCGTTTACGGGATCGACAAGATGTACACGACCAAGTAGATACCTTAACATGCTTGAGTTTCCAGATAATGTGACATGATAATTAAAAGCTTCGGTCATAAACCGCCCATAATATCCTTGGCGTCCTTCCTGTGTAACGACATGCGGATGAATCTTGATGTTGTGGGGTAAATGACGTTTCATTTCTGCGAGCGCACGCGGCATGTGCGTACGCGCCGTGACTAATGTGATCGAATGAACAGGACGTCCTTCGTCTTTCAAGTGTTTGATCCAATTCGCTGTTTCAATGGCATTGCCAATTGTATCTTGGGCGGAATAACCTATATGTTCATGATGACGATTATGATTGTTGAAATAAACAGGTGCCCCTGAAATTAAAAGCGGAACAGAATATGCCGTTCTGTGATGAAGTTCTCGTGCTGTGGGTATCCGGTTTCTGCCACCTGTGAGAACAACAATGGCGTCCGTACGGGGCATGTAGCTTTGAACGTGATCGATATTGTTCAGCACGCGCGCGTAATTCGCCATGGCCGCAACGCCCGTAATGCCAGCGGCTGTAAAACTGATCCCCAGCCACTTTATAAGCGTGTTCATGGCTCTCATTGCTCCGATAATTATATTTATTCAGATAATCATCACCCGAGTCAAATATATGAAAATCTTAATAAATTCTGGTGTTTTAAATTGTTTTTTGATGGGTTAAGAAGAAGGCAGAGACACCCATGGATATTCTTTATACCTTAACCGATTTACGCGCCTATGTTCGGAAGTGCCGAGCCGAGGGTCAAATGATTGCATTTGTGCCGACCATGGGGGCTTTGCATGACGGGCATGTGACATTGGTGCGCGAAGGTTTAAAACGTGCCGATATTTGTATTCCTTATATTTTTTTAAATCCTAAACAATTTGCACCCACTGAAGATCTGGCGTCGTATCCCAAAACGTTGGACGCGGATCTTGAAAAACTGCGCGCCGTTCAGGCGTCGGCGGTGTATGTGCCTTCTGCCGCCGATATTTATCCTGAAGGATTTGCCACATCCATTACCGTGACAGGGATTTCAGCGCCGCTGGAAGGCGTCTGCCGGCCGCATTTTTTTCAAGGCGTGGCGACGATTGTCGCCAAGATGTTGATCCAGTGTCTGCCAGACATTGCCTTGTTTGGGGAGAAAGATTACCAGCAACTTTTAGTGATTAAAAAACTGGTCAAAGATTTAGACTTGCCCATCACGATTATGGGGGTACCGACGGTTCGGGATTTCCGCGGTCTCGCGCTTTCGTCACGGAATGTGTATTTATCGGCAGACGAGACAGAGATTGCCGTTCAGATGAATGTCATTTTAAAAGAGATGATGAAAAAATCGCTGGGGTCTGTCAGAATAGAAGAGGCCGAAGCATGGGGGCTGGATGCCCTCAAAAAAGCTGGGTTTGATCGTGTCGATTATTGTGTAGTGCGGGATGCGCAGACATTACACCCCGTATCACCAGACACGCAGATACGGCGCGCGTTGGCGGCGGCGTGGATTGGCACCACACGGCTGATTGATAACCGGGGGGAACATGATGTCACTTGAGAGCGTCACCGAAAAAATTACCTCAAAAATTGCGGCGGCACGCGGGCTGTCGGCGCGCGTCAAATTCGATTTTGGCGATGAGGGATTGGTTTTTGTGGATACGACACAAACACCCCCGGCGGTTTCACACGAAGATGCCGAAGCAGATTGCACGCTGATATGTTCGCTGGAAACATTTGAAGGTATTTTGTCCGGCAGTAAAGATCCGAATATTGCTTTTATGATGGGTCAACTCAAGATCAAGGGTTCCATGGGATTGGCCATGAAACTCAACAGTGTGCTGGAAGATTAAGGCGTGATCGCCGATAAACGGGCGCGGATATCTTCGGAGATGATCAGACTGTTATCCTGTAATTTATAAATTGCCTGCAGGTTTTCTTGAGGGTCCATCAAATAAATAAAAGACGAATGGTCAACCGTGTAGTCGAAAAATCGCTGGGGTCTGTCAGAATAGAAGAGGCCGAAGCATGGGGGCTGGATGCCCTCAAAAAAGCTGGGTTTGATCGTGTCGATTATTGTGTAGTGCGGGATGCGCAGACATTACACCCCGTATCACCAGACACGCAGATACGGCGCGCGTTGGCGGCGGCGTGGATTGGCACCACACGGCTGATTGATAACCGGGGGGAACATGATGTCACTTGAGAGCGTCACCGAAAAAATTACCTCAAAAATTGCGGCGGCACGCGGGCTGTCGGCGCGCGTCAAATTCGATTTTGGCGATGAGGGATTGGTTTTTGTGGATACGACACAAACACCCCCGGCGGTTTCACACGAAGATGCCGAAGCAGATTGCACGCTGATATGTTCGCTGGAAACATTTGAAGGTATTTTGTCCGGCAGTAAAGATCCGAATATTGCTTTTATGATGGGTCAACTCAAGATCAAGGGTTCCATGGGATTGGCCATGAAACTCAACAGTGTGCTGGAAGATTAAGGCGTGATCGCCGATAAACGGGCGCGGATATCTTCGGAGATGATCAGACTGTTATCCTGTAATTTATAAATTGCCTGCAGGTTTTCTTGAGGGTCCATCAAATAAATAAAAGACGAATGGTCAACCGTGTAGTCGGTCATGGTATCGTCTTTGACCTTGGCGGCATAAACCTTATAGGATTTTTTGATATCTTCAACCTGTGCCACGGTTCCGGTCAGGCCGATAAACCGGGGATGAAAAGCGGTCAGGTATTTTTTCAAAAGTTCAGGCGTATCCCGCTCCGGGTCAACACTGATGAACAGGGGCGTGATGATATTGGCCTGATCCCCCAGCTGATCCAACGCATCGGTCATTTTCGTCAGTTCGGTGGGACAAATCGCCGGGCAATACGTGAACCCGAAATATATCAACCGCCATGTGCCCCGGAAATCTTGGTCAGTGACGGTTTTGCCGTCCTGATTGACCAATGTAAACGGGCCGCCGAAATTTTCCGCCGCAATGCCGCCCGGCACCCGTACCGGGTCATTCCACCATTTTTGGGTATAAAGATACAGCCCCCCACACACGAGCAGAAAGGAAATAGCCATGCAGATTTTGACGTATCGGTTCATACCTCCTTTATAGGGCGGGTGTTACAAAACCTCAAGCATTTCAGCTACGAGCGGATGGCGGACAATATCCGTTTGTCCCAATGTGACAACGGCAATATTGTCGAGTGCCGCAAACCGGCGCGCGACTTCGGAGAGTCCTGACATGCCGGGCAGAAGATCCGTTTGATCCGGATCCCCCGTCACCACCATTTTGGAATGCCACCCCAGACGGGAGAGTAACATCTTGAGTTGACCATAGGTACAGTTTTGCGCCTCGTCGATCACCACAAAGGCGTTATTCAGCGTACGTCCCCGCATGAACCCGACTGGGGCAATTTCAATGGTGCCGTCATCCATATACTGGCGCACTTGTTTGCCGCCCATCCGGTCGCCCAGTGCATCGTAGAGTGGGCGCAAGTAAGGGGCCATTTTTTCGTGCATGTCTCCCGGCAAAAAGCCGATGGATTCTCCAGCTTCCATCGCGGGGCGGGAGAGAATGATTCTCTCGATCTTGCCTTTCTGCAAGGCTTCGACGGCCGCCGTAATCGCCAGATAGGTTTTGCCCGACCCGGCAGGCCCCATGGCCAGTGTCAGGTTGTGGGTTTGGATGGCCTCCATCAAGGCCCGCTGGCCATCGCTTCGGGGGGTGATATTTTTAACGAATTTTTTATCGCGCTGGGCATCAATATGGTCATCCAGCGGATGCCAGTCGGCCGCTTGTCCTGTCATGTCATCAAATACAGGATGTACAACATTACCCGATTTGTGGTGCAAATTTTCTTTGCGGCCTTTGCGAAGTTTTTTAGACATGCTGTTCTCCTGGGTTGAGGGTTAAGAATAAAAAACGAAAAACGCCGCAAAACAAGTTTGCGGCGCGGGAGATAAATTGAACGCATTCAGCGTGAGGTGAGGGCGCAGGGCGCCGGGCGGTGAGGTGTATGGGTTTGTATCAGATAATCTCAAGGAGAACCCTTGCGTGAAATAACGAACCAATAAATTGATTCTATCAGAAAATCAGAATAACCGCACGATAAAATTATGCCGCCTGCTGAGATTCGTTTGCGGCCTTATTCGCTTTGGCGACGTTGCGGCGGATGAGCCACCACGCGGCTTTCGACGCCCCTTTTCCAGCCAATCCCTTGGGATCAAACCCACACGCCTTGAACACCATTGAGACGGCGCGTTCGACTTGTGGCTTTTTGTAATATCCATAGGCACGGCGCATATATTCCCGGTTCCATGTGGCGCGGTCATACACGTCGTTATCATTCGCATTGGCCGCAAAGAAGGCATAGGATAATTCGTCATCTTCTGATTCCGCAATCCGGGACAAGGCCACCTTAAGACGACCCATCTTGCCCATGTTTTCTTTGGCCAGATAGGTGTTCAGCGTGTCATAGAATAACTTGTAATGCCGGAATTCATCGCCGGCGATTTTGGCACAAATTTCTTTTAAGACCGGCTCATCGACCGATGCGCCGATGGCGGAATAATACGAAGAGGTGCCGGTTTCCACCATGCACCGGGCAATCATTTCCCCTGCGCGTGACCCTCTGACGGATTGTGTGTTATCGTTTTTGAAATGCTCTGGCATATAGCCTGCGCGGAATTTTGCCATGGCGGCTTCCAAGGTCCAGCTGGGGTCAATTTTCTCCGCCCATAGACCTAACACCTTTCCATGTTGTACTTCTTCGACCGCCCAAGCGCGGGCAATGGCACA
>CAZZGO010000064.1:0-1980 GCA_964654245.1 uncultured Pseudobdellovibrionaceae bacterium
ATCAAGGTATGACATCATCTGATGTGGTGGATACGGGCTTTGCGGTGCAACTGACGCAGGCGTCTGACATTTTGCTCAAGGATCTGGATGCGGTGTTATCCGCGCTTAAAAAACGGGCAAACGAACATAAAGACACGCTGTGCATTGGCCGGTCGCATGGGATCCATGCGGAGCCGACGACGTTCGGCCTTAAACTCGCGGGGCATTATGCGGCGTTTAAACGCGCGCGGGAACGCTTGGTGCGGGCACGCGAAGAAATCGCCGTCTGCACCGTGTCCGGCGCGGTTGGTACCTATGCCACCGTCTCCCCAGAAGTCGAAAAATATGTCGCGGATAAATTGGGGCTGAAACCCGAAACCGTCGCGACGCAGGTTATTCCGCGGGATCGTCATGCGATGTTCTTTTGCACGCTGGGCGTGATTGCCAGTTCGATTGAAAATCTCGCGATTGAAATTCGTCACCTGCAACGCACCGAAGTGCGCGAAGCCGAAGAATTCTTTAGCCCCGGTCAAAAAGGGTCGTCGGCCATGCCGCATAAACGCAACCCGATTTTGTCGGAAAACCTCACGGGTCTGGCACGGCTGGTGCGCTCGGCGGTGACGCCCGCGCTGGAAAATGTCGCGCTCTGGCATGAACGGGATATCTCTCATTCCTCGGTGGAACGTATGATCGGGCCGGATGCGTGTGTGACGCTCGACTTTGCGCTGAACCGCCTCGCGGGGCTCATTGATAAATTGCTGGTCTATCCGGATACCATGAAGGCCAATCTGGAAAAAATGGGGGGGCTGGTATTCTCTCAGCGTGTGCTGTTGGCTCTTACGCAGGCCGGCATATCACGGGAACAAGCCTATGTGATCGTTCAGCGAAATGCGATGAAAGTCTGGGAAACGCAGGCTAAAACCACGCTCCTAGAGGCTTTGTCCACGGATAAAGACGTCACGGAAAGGCTTGACCCCGGGGCATTAAAGTCTATCTTTGATTATAGTCATTACACCAAAAACATCGGCGCGATGATCACCCGCGCACTCACCTAAGACGGAGATACAGATCATGAAGGGCAACCCCAAAGTTTTAAAAGCACTCAACCTCTCGCTGAAGGGGGAGTTAACGGCGATCAATCAATATTTCTTGCATTCCCGGATGCTGGAAAATTGGGGTGTTACCAAGCTCGCTAAACATGAATACAAGGAATCCATTGAGGAAATGCAACATGCGGATCGCTTGATTCAGCGTATCTTGCTGCTCGAAGGTCTGCCGAACCTTCAGGACTTAGGCAAGCTGATGATCGGTCAGGATGTCAAAGAAACGATTGAATGCGACATGAAACTCGAAGTTGAGGGCATTAAAAATTACCGTGACGGTATTAAAACCGCTGAAGAAGCCGGGGATTATGTCACGCGTGATTTGTTCCTGAGCATCCTGAGCGATGAAGAAAAACATCTGGATCATCAGGAAACCCAGCTGGATCTCATCAAGCAAATTGGTATCCAGAATTTCATCCAGCTTAATTCCGACCCGGTCGGCGCCGGCGAGGGATAATCCCTCCCTAACCGTTTCGGGGGAGGGCTTTCCCCGCCCACTTGCGAATAATTCTCATATGCACTATAGTGAGTGTCAGGAGAGATTCTCGTATGTATGTCTGCCTCTGCAACCCCTTCACCGATAAAGACGTTTCCAACGCCCTTCAGGACAAATCCGTGCGCAAAACCACCGCACAGATATACAAGGCTTGTGCAGGCGGGGAGAAGCCGTGTTGTGGTTCCTGCCTGTGCGTGATCAAGGACATGGTGGCGCATCATCAAAATCAGCCGGATATGTTGGCGGCGGAATAAACTCCCCCTTGTCAGAATTTGCCCCCTGTGGCACTTGTTATTTCCCCTTGTCTATCAACAGGAGACCAACCGATGTTAAAAACCCTTACCCTCATTCTCGGGAGCTTATGCCTTATGACCGTGACCGCCAACGCCGCCGACCTTGAAA
>CAZZGO010000064.1:2080-8121 GCA_964654245.1 uncultured Pseudobdellovibrionaceae bacterium
ATTCTCGGGAGCTTATGCCTTATGACCGTGACCGCCAACGCCGCCGACCTTGAAAACACACTCTATCTGGATCTGAAGGATGGCCGCGTGACCATTGAACTTCTGCCCAGCGTCGCCCCGAAGCATGTGGAGCGTATTAAAAAACTGACCCGTGACGGGTTTTATGACGGGATTGTCTTTCACCGGGTGATCGATGGGTTCATGGCACAAACCGGTGACCCAACAGGCACCGGAACAGGCGGGTCTGACCTGCCGGATTTAGCCGCCGAATTCAATGATCGTAATTTTGGCCGTGGTACCATCGGCGCGGCACGCACCAACGACCCCGACAGTGCCAATTCGCAATGGTTTATCTGCTTTGATGATTGTTCGTTCCTGAACGGTCAATATACGATCTTTGGTCAGGTGACAGGCGGGATGGAATTTGTTGATAAAATCAAACGCGGCGAACCCCCCAGCAATCCTGATAAAATCATTAAGCTTCAGGTGGCCGCCGACGCCAAGTAATTCAAAAAATCCCCGCCCCACTGGCGGGGATTTTGCTATGATGTCCCATGACCTGCGATATTTATAAACTCGACTCCTTTACCGACACCCTTTTTACGGGCAATCCGGCGGCGGTGGTGCCCCTAAGCGCGTGGCTACCCGATCATGTGATGAAGGGAATCGCTCTTGAGAATAACCTGCCGGAAACAGCTTTTTTTGTACCTGAAAAAGACGGGTTTCATTTGCGCTGGTTTACGCCCACCGTGGAAATGAATCTCTGTGGTCACGCAACGCTCGCGGCCGCATGGGTTATTTTTAACGCGCTGGGATACACAGGCGAGGTCATCCGTTTTTCTAGTCTCAGCGGCGATTTATTCGTGAAAAAGAACGGCGATCTGATGACGCTTGATTTTCCGGCACTTTACTCTGAAAAATCTGCGCCTGAGCCGATCATCACTCAGATATTTGGCGCGCCGTGCCGTGAATTATTCAAAGGTAAAAAATGGGTGGCATTTTATGATAATCCAGATTTTATCCGCCGCGCTAAACCCAGAATGGATTTGATCAAAAATACAGCCGATGAAGGCCTCATCATCACCGCGTCGGGGGATGGAAAATATGATTTTATCTCCCGGTATTTTGCCCCGCAGATTGGCATTGACGAAGACCCGGTGACGGGCGCAGCGCATTGCCGGCTCGCGCCGCTTTGGGCGGATAAATTGAACAAGACTGTTTTTCTGGCGCATCAGGCCTCGGCACGCGGCGGGGATGTGGCCTGTGAATTAAAAAATGACCGTGTTTTGTTATCCGGCAAGGCCGTTCTTTATTTAAAAGGTCACATCTATGTCTAACGATCCTTGGTGGCAGGGCGCGGTTTTTTATCAGATATATCCCCGGTCTTTTTGCGATAGCAATGCAGATGGGGTAGGGGATTTACGCGGCGCAACCGAAAAACTGGATCATATTTCTGCCTGTGGGTTTGATGCGATATGGCTTTCCCCATTTTATGCGTCGCCGATGGCGGATTTTGGATACGATGTCACGGATTATTGTGCCGTTGATCCGTTGTTTGGCACACTGGATGATTTTGATGCCTTTTTAAAACGGGCGCATGCGTTGGGGCTAAAGGTCATTATCGATATGGTGCTGGCGCATACATCAAAAGATCATGAATGGTTTAAGCAATCACGCACCTCACGCGATAATCCGAAATCCGATTGGTATGTGTGGGCAGATCCCAAGCCCGATGGCACGCCGCCCAATAACTGGATGTCTATTTTTGGCGGTGTGGCGTGGACGTTTGATACGCGCCGGGCACAGTTTTATCTGCATCATTTTTTGAAAGAACAGCCGCAGTTGAACTTTCATAACCCGGATGTTCAGGCAGAAATTTTCAACATATGCCGTTTTTGGCTGAATCGTGGGGTGGATGGATTCCGTCTCGATGTGATTAACTTTCTGTTCCATGACACGGCACTTCGGAACAACCCGCCGAAAGATCCGGAAAAGGAAGGTTGGTCATCACAATTCACCAAGCCAGACCCGTATTCTATGCAACATCATGTGTATGATAAATCGCGCCCCGAAGGATTGCTATTTGCCGAAAAATTCCGGCAGATGATGAATGAATATCCGGGCACAATGACACTGGCGGAAATTGGGGATGACTATTTTATTCAATGTGCGGCAGATTACACACAAGGCCAGACGCGTTATCACACAGCCTATAATTTTGCCTTGATGACGGGGGATGAGGTGATGGCGTCCATGATACGCACGGCCGTTGAAACCTATGAACAGAGTGGCGGGGGCTGGCCGTCCTGGTCTTTTTGCAATCATGATGTGGTACGCGTGGTAACGCGCTGGGGGCAAAAAAAGGGATATGATCGTCAGCCTGCTTTTGCAAAAATGCTGATGGCGTTGTTGTGTTCACTAAAAGGTACGATTTTTATGTATCAAGGAGAGGAGTTAGGGTTAACCGAAGCTACCTTGACCTATGATCAACTTCAAGATCCGTGGGGAAAATATCTCTGGCCGGAATGGCAGGGGCGCGATGGATGCCGGACACCTCTGCCGTGGGATGATACTCAAACGCACGCGGGTTTCAGTCTGACATCGGGTTCTACGTGGCTTCCGGTTGCACCTGAACATACAGTCATGTCCGTCAGGCGGCAGAAAGATGATCCGCAATCCGTGTATCATTTTCTTAAGACATTTCTCGCGTGGCGGCGCACACAGCCTGCCTTGATACGGGGGGACATCCGGTTCATCGACACCGGCGATGAAGAACTGCTCATGTTTGAACGCGGGCAGGGAGACGAACGTCGAATTTGCCTATTCAATCTATCAGATCAAATGAAAACATATCCTAAATTAAGTTCTATGGGGCTGATGTTTGGAGCATCGGGAGAGACTCTCCCGGCGTTTGGGTATCAGTTCTGGGGCTGAGAGGTTTCCGGCGTCGTGACCTGTATTGCCTTGGTATGGTTCAGAATACGGTGAATGGCTTTGTCCAGTTTCACGGCATCAGACATCGGGTCAGCGGTTTCAATTCTTAAGACACTGATATTGTCTGAGAAGATGAATAGAATATCAACATTACGCGTCGAGAAAATATGATTGATGTGTTCAACCCGTTCCGGTGTCATGAATGCCTTGACGTTATCATCATTGCGGGAATAAAGCCGAACACCTTCTTTGAAGGTTACCCCGTCTATGTTGAGCGGCTTAACCGTGCCGATGCTTTCGATAAAAATATACATTTCCGGCGTGCCTAACGCCCCCCCATCCACCAGGGGTTTTGGGAAGACAATTTCCATGACGGTCATATATCGCCGCGTGCGAATATCCATGCCTTTGCGTTCGGCGGTGAACATGTTGATTTGAAAGTCGTCGATTTTACCTTCCAGTTCCGGCGGCGCCAGAAAACGATTTTTTCGAAAGACCATTTTGTATTTTCGCGCGAGGGATTCCCACGCCTGTTTTTGTTGATACAAAATGATCCATGACCATATATTTGCCCCCAGAATGATGGTGGATAGGATAATCCATATCAAAATCCAAAATGTGGTCACGTTATTCCCCTTCACCTGAGGTAAAAAAATCTCAGGCCTTGTTATCGTTTAATTGTAACCCGAGGGGGATTGTTTTGTCATTTTTTTATCAAAATGACGTCCAAAAACAGAGAATATAACGCCCAAGTGCCCCCTTTTGGTATCAGGGGGCACTCAGCGACCTATTGGAGCAACTAAGAGAGGAGGGAAAGGAAGTCGGTTTTATTAATGGTAAATGACGTGTTGTTCCGCTGGTTGAGCCCGGGTTTCCGTCCGCCAGTATGATGTCAGCAGGTTGGTAATACCGGCTACGCGGGCTGTATCTGGTTTCGTGGGTTCCACCGACGGCATATCATTTGAGGGTGTGGGCATTTGAAATTGTGCCAGGGTTCGTACCACAGCATCGTCGTGGGCGCGTTCCGGCAGGGTGGGTATCCCTAAAGAGAGGGTCTCAAAATTCTGGGGCAGGACAGGGCCTTCAAACGGATTGGACGAGACCTGCGCCGCGGGTGTGACTTGTTCGGATATCTGTTGCTGAAGAGACTGAAGAGCATCTGAAAAGAACACGGTTTGATGTTCTACACGTTCGATCTTTTGCGTCATGCCGGCCATGGAATTCTGCAGGTTTTCGGTACGTTCATTTAACTGTGCGGTACGTTGATCCAGTTTATGAATGGCGTCAGCAAAAAAACCTGTTTGTTTTCGAACGATATCGAATCCGGCGCGCAGACGTTCAAACCCGATCCCCAATACAAGACTGGTACCGACTGCCGCCACAGCGGCAAAGACGGCAAACATTAATGAAATGACGATATATGTTTCTGATGAAACACTCATGGTACCCACCCTTTCTTTTTTTATTGTTTTTTGATGCGCCCGATTTTGTCGGGTCGCTTGGGGGTGATGGTACGGTATTGCTCCATCATCCACAATTATTATGTTAATAAAAAGGAGAGGTGTTCGTCCAGAACTATCGTTTCGAAAAAGCTTAAAACTTTAAGGATTACTTCTTGGTATTCAGCTTTTTTTCTAAAATAGGCGCGGCATCTTGAACGGTTTCCTTGACCGGCGCCAGAATAGGCCCTTTTTCAGGCAAAAGACGTGCGCGCACATATTCAATCCCGGGGCCGGCGGTGCGCTCATTCATATACGGAAACCCCTCATATCGTTTAGCTTCCCAGCCTTCGCCGCAACCCGCGAGCGTCAGAGCGCAGGTGGCCATCAGAATCGGCGTGTAAAAAGAGCGGGACAGGAGCATGGGGCACCTCTGGTTATTGAAAATGATGATGGGGAAGTTGGACGAAGAAATACACAGACTTATCAACCGAATCATACACAGGGTCTGTGGAAAAGTCCATGGGGAGCTTGAAAGCACTCGGGGCGTGTTTTCGTCCTGATGGGCTTTTCTTGACGTTGTCTGGTTTTTATGGCTTATTACTGCTTAATAAGTTTGATGGACGACGAGACTTTGACGACCCCCTATGGATCCCCTTTAAACGGGAGAAAGACCGGGAATGGAATTTTTCCGACTTGCAAAGGTTCGGTTTGACCTATTGGTATCAGGCTAAGCCGGACATCAGACTTGAAGACGCGGAACACAATGTGTGGGACGTGAAAAACCAAAGTTGCAAAGGAGAAATACATGGCAACCGGTACAGTAAAGTGGTTCAACAATCAAAAAGGCTACGGCTTTATTCAACCTGATGATGGTGGAGCCGATATTTTTGTGCACATCAGTGCCGTTGAAAAATCGGGGATGCAATCCCTGCGCGAAGGTCAGAAAATCAGCTATGAGCTGTTCAATGACCCGAAAAAAGGCAAGAGCAGCGCTGTCAACTTGAAAGAAGCTGCTTAGTTTTTTTTCTAGACAGAATTTTTAAAACAGGCCTTGTATAAGGCCTGTTTTTTTATTGTTCATCCTCGTTTTACGTTTTACCCTCATACACATGACAAAAACTTATCGATATATTTTCACGGTTCTCTCCCTTTTTATTTTCGCGATGGCTTGCACCCAATCGGCCTTGGCGCAAGCGGAAGCCAAAATGGTGACCTATCAGGATGGCAAAACAACCCTGGAAGGATATTGGTCGCCGTCGAAATGTTTTAATAAATCCCCGATGCCCGTGGTGTTGATTGTGCATCAATGGCGCGGTCTGGGGGATCATGAAAAAAACGTAGCGGATAAGGTGGCGGAACTTTGCTATCACGCGTTTGCGATTGATGTGTATGGGCAGGGTGTTCGCCCGGCCAATGATGACTTGGCCAAGGTTGAATCAGATATTTATCGAAACGATCCAAAACTGGCCTTGCGTCGTTTGAATGTGGCGCGGGAATTTGCGGGAAAACAACCCGGGGTTGACCCTCGGCGCATGTTGGCCATGGGATATTGTTTTGGGGGCGGGCTGGTGCTGGACTGGGCGCGTTCGGGCGCAGATCTGAAAGGCGTTGTGTCTTTTCACGGCAATCTGAACGCGCGTGTTCCGGCCTCATCTACGCCCAAGG
>CAZZGO010000065.1:0-7641 GCA_964654245.1 uncultured Pseudobdellovibrionaceae bacterium
ACCGATCAGTTTAATAGCCTGCCAATACGCCTCGAACACTTGATCGTCGAGCGCGTTCATCTTGCCCGTGAATTCGACGCAGACAACGCCATCTCCCACATCCCAGACACTGGCGGAACCCGTTTTAATCAAAGGTTTAGAAGCTAACTTAATATCCGACAATAACATGACCCCGTCGGCACGTTTTAAAAGATGGTAGGTGCCATCTGAACCAAAATAATAAATTTTACCCTGATCTATTTTATAAAAGGAGCGATCCCCCAGTTGCGTGATGATTGGAGGTACCGTCCAGCCCTGTTTTTGCCAATGCGCCGAAAGCCATGCCGGCCCCAGATCATCCATCATTTCAAAGGGGCCTTTTTTCCAATTATACCCAAGGCGCATGGCCTCATCGATATCAGCGATATTATCGGCAATATCCCCCGCCAGGCAGGCCGCATAATGAAGCGTCTGGGAAAGGACCGCCAGCGCATACTGGCCGCCTGCATCCGGGGATTCCACCACAGCGCGCAGTCCTTTTTTTCCGGCCTCAATACTCGGCAGGGATATTTTGTCGGATTTCACATACTGGCCTTCGGCGAAGGTGCTGGCGGATAATTTAAGTGCTTGCTTTTCTTTTTTGGCCGCGGGGTCTGGGTTCAGACGGTAAAAACCACCTTTGCCTTTACGTCCGGTATAACCGGCCTTGATCATGTCATGGATAAACGGATGGTCGATATGAAGCGCGCGATAGCCGTCATGCGCCGGCAGGGTTGATAACAAAGAACTCGCCAATTTAGGGATGAGGTCAATGCCAATCAAATCCAGCAAGCCAAACACACCTGTTTTGGGTATGCCCACCGGTTTTGACATCACAGCATCGGCAATTTCAATCGAGACATTTTGTTTGAGGGCTTCGTTAATCCCCGCCGTCAGCCAAAACACACCCAGGCGGTTGGCAATAAATCCCGGCGTATCCCGGCAGACCACAACCCCTTTGCCCAAATAACGGTCACAAAAATCACGTACCCGCCCCGCGGCGGATGGATCGGTTTTAGAGCCTGTCACAACCTCCAGCAACCGCATATATCGCGGCGGGTTAAAAAAGTGCGTGATCATGAAATGTTTTTGAAAATCTGCGTCCGCCTTTTCGGTCAGCTTTTCCAGCGGAATAGTGGATGTGTTAGATGACACCACCGCCCCCGATTTCCGGTAGGGGGCTATTTTTTCATAGGTCGCGTGTTTGACAGCAATGTCTTCCAGTACCACTTCGACGATCCAGTCGCATTCCTTGAGCAAGGCCAGATCATCTTCCAGATTGCCGCAGGTGATCCGTTTGGCATTGCGTTTATGCATGAAGGGGGCTGGATCGGCCTTCAGCATTTTGTCCACGGCACCTTTGGCCAGCATATTGCGATCACTGGCATCTTTCGGCACGATATCCAGCAAGATAACTGGTACTCCCGCATTGGCAATTTGCGCCGCGATACCACTTCCCATCACCCCAGAGCCTAATACCGCAACTTTTTGAATAGTCATTCCGTTCTCTCCGGTTTTTGATAGATATGATCAAGCCATATTGATTTCAGTATCGGAAGCGACATCGTCGAGAGCAGATATCCGCCCGCCGGCACGCACGCGCCCGTCCATGGGTTACCCAGCCCCGATACCTGCATGTAAAATGCTGCAAGCCCATAAGTGAAGGTCGCTATACATAAACGCCGTACCCACGACGTTTCCCAGGCTTTGTCTGCTTCTACCCGGTCATTACGTGCTTTGATGCGTTCAAGCTCAGTCAGTTCCGGCATCACGCCCGCTCCAGAATAATCGCGGTGCCTTGGCCGCCGCCGATACACATGGTGGCAAGACCGTATTTCTTTTTCTCGCGCCCCAATAAGGTCGCAAGTTTACCGACAATTCGGGCACCGGACGCGCCCAGCGGATGCCCCAACGCAATTGCCCCACCATCGAGGTTGAGTTTAGACGGGTCAATGCCCAGATCCCGGATAACGGGGAGCGATTGTGCGGCGAAAGCTTCGTTCAATTCAACAATATCCATGTCCTTGATCAAGAGACCTGCGCGCGTCAAAGCCTTTTGCGTGGCGGGCACGGGGCCAATGCCCATGATTTCGGCCGCGCATCCCGCCGCCGACACAGAGACGATGTGCGCCAGAATCGGCAATTTATGTTTTTTGGCATAGGATTCAGACGCCACCAGCACCGCCGAGGCGCCATCGGTTAACGGTGACGCCGTACCCGCCGTAACCGACCCTTTTTCATCAAAGGCCAGTTTCAGTGCCGCCAATGTATCAAGGGTTGTATCGGGGCGAATACATCCATCGGCCGTCACCCCGTTGATGGGGACGATTTCATCTGTGAAACGCCCGGCATCACGTGCCTTGGCCGCCTTGGTGTGGGACGCCAGCGCAAACTCCTCTTGCTCCAGCCGGGTGATATTATATTTTTTCGCCAGATTTTCGGCTGTTTCCCCCATACCCATGTAGGCCTGCGGATAAATATCCGCCATCTTGGGGTTGGGCATGGGGTTAAATCCACCCATGGGAATACGTGTCATCGATTCCACGCCCGCACATACATACACATCCCCCGCCCCCATCTGAATGTATCCGGCCGCCATTTGAATGGTGGTCATGGACGATCCGCAGAAACGGTTCACGGTTGCGCCTGCAACACAGGCCGGAAGCCCCGCCAGTTGCACCACAATCTTAGCTAGGTTAAAGCCCTGTTCGGCTTCCGGGAAAGCACAGCCCATCAGCAAATCTTCGATATCGGCCGGATTCACCCCAGTCGAGGAGATCAGGGACTTGATCACCTCTGCCGCCATGTCGTCGGGACGTACATTGGCCAGTTCGCCTTTCGTGGCAAACGTAAAAGGTGAGCGTTTATAGCCGCAAATCACAACAGGGGTGGGTAGGCCGGATGATTTTGAAAACATGGGGGGCGAATCTCCTTGAAATATCGTGCATCGATCATAAAGCAAATAGCGGGTCTTTTGAAGGGCAACCCGCAGAGCATGTGCGTCCCTAAAGTTTTGTTTTGACAAGACCTTTAAAGTTAGGCAGTTAAAAAGGCATTGTTTCACCTTTTGTCAAAGGAGTCGCCTCGTGGCACTAAATAAAGGATTAAAGCGCATCTGTATGAGCTGTGGCGCACGTTTTTATGATTTAGGTAAAAACCCGATTATCTGCCCGGCCTGCGGCACAGAATTTACCGGAGAAATCAAGGTAAAATCCCGCCGGGGTAGAGCCGCCGCCGAATTAGAGGATGATGAACCCGTTGCCGTCGTTGAGGCGGATGATGCACCTGCCGATATGATCGAAGCGGATGAGGAAACCGTTAGCCTTGATGATGTTGAGGAATCAGATGACAGTGATGACGATGATATCGAGACGCTGGATGATGACATCGACGATCTGGATGATGACATGGACGAAGACATCGCCGAAGATGAAGAAGATGAAGAAGAGGACAAGTAAGTTTTTTGGCCTCTGTCTATAAAGTTTCCTTGTTACTAAAAGCCGGTATGTCGTTTGACGATTCCGGCTTTTTTTCATCCTGTTTCGAAGACATCGCCAGTGCCTTTTCCGCAGACAAGGAAAATGGCAGATGGGTTTTGTCCTGGATTTTTGAATATCCGCCGGATCAAGAGGCGATATTTGATACGCTTCGGCATGCGGCAAATCAGCAAAAATTTGATTTGGTGCCGTGTGACATCACCTATGAGGTTTTGCCGGATATTGACTGGGTTAAACATGCCTATCAGGCTCTGCCCGCTTTTTCGGTAGGCGCATTTTATATTTACGGAGCCCATGCCCGGCCTGAAACCCCGCCCACCGGGTTTATCCCGCTAGAGATCGAAGCTGCCACGGCCTTCGGGTCAGGCACGCATGGTACCACCGGCGGATGCCTTGAGGTATTAAGTCAGTTGAAACAAGACGGCCTCGCGCCCCAAAAAATTTTGGATATCGGAACAGGCTCCGGTATTCTGGCGATTGCGTGTGCCAAATTATGGCCTCAGGCCGTTGTGACAGGATCAGATATTGATCCGGAGTGTATCCGAGTATCTGCCCTACATGCGTGTTTAAATGCGGCGCCGGATATTGTGTGGATTGTTGCAGACGGCATGAGGGAGTCGGATATGTATTCTTTGGATTCGTGTGATCTGGTGATTGCCAATATTCTGGCAGGGCCTTTAACCGAGATGGCAGAAGATATCGCCCGAGTCGTCGGCACGAAGGGCAGACTCATTCTCTCCGGGTTACTCGAGACTCAAATTGATCACGTCATGGCCGCCTATACGGCGCAGGGATTAACTCTGAGGCAGACATTGATCCGCGATGAATGGGCAATTCTGACGCTGGGGCGTTAAATATCCTGCCAACTTTTGGTCAATGTTTTGTGCGTTGTGACGATATGCGGCACGTCTATCTGCCGGGTCTTCATTTTCTTACCCGCATGATTCACAAGACGATGAATGGCCAATATCCGGTCCACATCCGGGACAATCCCCCGGTCAATCTGACGGATCATAATCATGGCCGCATTCAAGACACGGTGAGCATGTTGATGCGGTTGATCCAGCGGACGTGCCAAAATTTTGATATCCGTGAGGCAGGCTTCGGCCGGTTTCAATAAATCTACCCGATCCAGAATATCAAACGACAACACCGGATATTCCCGGCTTTCGTTCAAGATGCTGTATTCCCAAGCGTCCAGGGAAATATGATAGTGCGAGAGGCTTTGGCGCGATTCAAAGACGGCATCCCGGTGGATACGGTAATTCAACCCATAAATTCGGGCAGTTTCAATATCCTTGGCCATGGCCTGTCCCTTAGGGGAGGTCAGAACACCGAGATGTTTCCAACCTCGCGGCGGCCAGTAAAATTCTCCGGATGATATCAACTTACTCATCTCCACGCTCTTCTACACAATAGCAAGACAATGAAAGATCATTTCACACTTGCGATTTATTGTTGTTGTTATCAGTTCTGTTGTAGATGTGTATGAGTAAATCCGAAAATAAGAAAAAAAGCAAGAAGTTTTTTAAAATATTGATTAAAATCAATAAGTTATATAATTTTCTAAGGGACTCTTGGGATAAAGATAATTTACGTAATGCAAAATTATTCCACCGTCACTGATTTCGCAAGGTTCCGGGGTTGATCCACATCCGTGCCTTTGGCCACCGCTACGTGATAAGCCAGTAACTGAACCGGTATGGCGTATAAAATGGGCGCAATATAGGGATGAACATCTTCCAGTGTCACAGACCATGTTATTTTACTGGCCAGCGCTGATACGCCTTTGGCATCTGAAAATAATAAGACCTTGCCACCGCGTGCCACGGTTTCCTGAACATTCGAGGCTGTTTTTTCAAATAAATAATCCGAAGGTGCCAGCGTGATCACGGGCACATTTTCATCAATCAACGCAATGGGACCATGTTTCATTTCACCCGCGGCATATCCTTCGGCGTGAATATATGAAATTTCTTTCATCTTCAGCGCCCCTTCCAGTGCGAGCGGATACATCCCCCCCCGACCCAGATAAAGCATATCCCGGGCATCGGTCATCGATTTGGCAATCGTCTTAATATCCTGATCATGCGAGAGAATGGTGGCGGCCTGTTTGGGCAAATGCCGAAGCGCGTCAATAATCCCCGGTTTTTCATCCGGCTTAACTGTTCCCCGGCGCAAAGCCAGACCCAGCGCAAGACAGGCCAGTGTTGTCACCTGTGTGGTGAAGGCCTTGGTAGAGGCCACGCCAATTTCAGGACCCGCCAGCGTATGAAGCACCATATCACTTTCACGTTCGATGGTACTTTCGATCGTATTCACGATGGACAATATTTTTTGACCCTGACGCTTGCAGTAACGCAAAGCCTCTAACGTGTCGAGCGTTTCACCGGATTGCGATACAAAAATCGCCACACCGTTTTCAGGAAGCGGTGCCTGGCGATAACGAAACTCAGACGCAATATCCACTTCACAGGGCATACGTGCCAATGTTTCAAAATAATATTTGCCAATCAAACAGGCGAAGGATGCCGTCCCGCAGGCCACCAATGTCAAACGTGGTGCCTGTGCCAAGGCCGTCAACACATCATCCGGCAAGGCAATTTCCCCTGTGGCCGGGTTGATAAAAGAATTCAGCGTATCCCCGATAACCGCTGGCTGTTCGTATATTTCCTTAAGCATGAAGTGAGGATATTCCCCCTTGCCCGTCGTCGCGCCCGACTGCGCGGTGATGCGTATGGGGCGTTCAATATTGTCATTTGATTTTGAATAAATACGAACATTTTTACGATTAACCGTGACGCGGTCGCCATCTTCCAAGAAACAGATTTTACGGGTCAGTGGTGCCAGCGCATAAGAATCAGACGCCAAAAACATTTCAGAATCACCATACCCAACCGCCAGCGGCGTGCCTTGACGGACACCAATCATCAAATCATGTTCGCCGGAAAAAATCATGGCAACCGCATAGGCACCTTCCAGACGGTCGAAGGTCATGTCAGATGCCGCCTGAGGGGACATGCCTTGTTTAAGATAGTGTGTCACCAGATGCGCGATGACTTCGGTATCGGTATCGGTTTCAAATCGCACTTGGGTTTCTTCCAGTTCTTTTTTCAAGGCGGCGTGATTTTCAATGATCCCATTATGTACGACAGCCACGCGGTCTGTCGCGTGCGGATGGGCATTGTTTTCCGTGGGGCCCCCATGCGTTGCCCAACGTGTGTGACCAATGCCGACGGTGCCCGCCAGCGGCATTTTTTTTAGTTTTTCTTCAAGATGTATTAATTTACCTTCAGCGCGGCGACGTTCCACGTGCCCATTTACCAATGTGGCAATACCGGCACTGTCATAGCCGCGATATTCAAGACGTTTTAATCCCTCGAGCAAACGAGGTGCCGCTTCTTGATCCGAAAGAATGCCGATGATACCACACATTTTATTTCTTCGCCTTCCGTTTTCTAAACTCCGCCGCCCAGCCTTCACGGGTCATCTGTTTTTCCCGCGCCAGCCCCAAGGCCTGCGCCGGAATGTTATCCGTGATCGAAGATCCACCCGCCACAATCGCGCCATCCCCAATCGTCAAAGGGGCAATCAAGGTCGCGTTCGACCCAATAAAAACACCCTTGCCTAAAACCGTTTCGTTTTTATCGAACCCGTCATAATTGGCGATCACCGTACCGGCACCGATATTCGATTTTTCCCCAATCACCGCGTCCCCCAGATATCCCAAATGCTTGGCCTTGGCACCGGCATGAACATGACTGCGGTTGACCTCGATAAAATTACCGATAACAGCATTTTCACCGATACTCGATCCCACTCTCAGGCGGGCATAAGGGCCGATCTGCGCCCCTTGTTCCACGCGCACACCTTCCAGATGGGAAAAGGCATGAATTGTCACATGATCCGCCACCGATACGCCGGGGGCAAAAAACACATGGGGTTCCACCGTAACGTCCTGTCCTAATTCCGTATCAAAAGAAAAATACACGGATGTGGGGTCTTGCAGGGTCGCCCCATTATCCATGGCAAATGCGCGCAATTCATCCTGCACCATCATTTCCATGGCGGATAAATCCTCGCGTGAATTGACCCCCATCACTTCGGATTCATTTTGTGTGACGCA
>CAZZGO010000066.1:0-7452 GCA_964654245.1 uncultured Pseudobdellovibrionaceae bacterium
AAGGTAGAATGACGCGTGGCGTTATCTTCGAACGCCGCGACATCGTCAATCTCACGCGGGTTTGCCGTATGCCACGCCATATCCAACAACCCTAAATTGACCTGACGAAGCCCCATCCACCCCCGCATAAAATTTTTGGATGCATTGACCTTTTTAATCAAATCCACCGGGATGGTATCGCCGGTTTTATAATGCCGGGCAAAAAGATCGAGTGTTTCTTTTTCATACGCCCAGTTTTCCTGAACTTGTGACGGCAACTCCACAAAATCCCATAGCACCGATGTCCCGGCATGTGATGCATAGGTCACATCCGACAAAAGGGCGTGCGTGGCATGCCCCATTTCATGAAACAAGGTCAGGACTTCATCATGGGTCAACAGGGACGGTGTATCTTTGGTCGGTTTGGTAAAATTGCACACAATCGCAATAATTGGGCGAGCCACCTGCCCCCGAAAGAGCCCTTGTGAACGATATGCCGTTTTCCAGGCACCGGCTTTTTTACCCTGGCGCGGGAAAAAATCGCCGTAAAAAACGCCCATGAAACGTCCCGTCTCTTTTTGAAAGACGTCATACGCCACCACATCCGCATGCCACACAGGATAAGCTTTTGTCGGCACAAAGTTTAAGCCAAACAAACGACTGAAATGTTCGAAGACTCCGGTCAACACAGGCTGAAGCGGGAAATAGGGCCTTAAATCTTCTTCGGAAAATTGGAATTCCTGCTCTTTTAATTTTTCGGAATAATAGGCCACGTCCCAAGGCTTGATATCCTCTTCATGTCCTTGGGCGCGGGCGAATAACTTTAGGGATTCCAGATCCTTCAGCGCGGCAGGTTTATATGTGCCCAATAATTTATTCAAAAAATCCATCACAGATTCCGGAGACTTGGCCATACGCCGTTCCAACACAAAATCAGCATGATGGCGATACCCTAAAATTTTTGCCCGTTCATCCTTCAGCGCGATTAAATTTTTGATGTGCGGGGCATTATCAAATTCGCCGCCATAACATTTCATGCCCATGGCACGCCAGATTTTTTCGCGAAGCCCCCGGTGATCCGCATAGGTGATGAAAGGAAGATAACTGGGATAATCCAGCGTGATCACCCATCCCTCTAACCCTTTATCCTCGGCGGCTTGACGCGCACCGGCTCTGGCACTTTCGGGAAGACCAGACAGATCTTTTTCATCCGTCAAATGAAGCCGGAACGAATCCGCATATTTTTTGGTGTTGTTGTTAAAGGCAGGGCCTATGACCGACAGCTGTTCGTTGATCTGCTTTAACCGTGCTTTCTGATCAGGGGGCAATAACGCCCCGCCGCGCACAAACCCCTTATAGGTATCTTCTAACAATGTGCGTTCTTCGTGCGTCAGGGTCAGTGTATTCTTCTGGTCGTACACCGCCTTGACGCGCGCAAAGATGGCTTCATCCATCGCGACATCGCTCGAGAAGGCCGCACTTAAAGGGCCAATTTTTTCGGCTAGAGCCTCAAGCCCGTCTGTGCTGGCGGCGGATAACTGATTGTAAAAAACACTGCTGACCATACCCAAACGGTCAGAAGCCGTCTCCAGTGCCACAATCGTGTTCTTGAAATCCGCCGGCGCCGGATTATTTTTCAAGGCCTCAATATGGCCTTTGGCTTCGGCAATCGCAGATTCGATCGCCGGCAAATAATGGTCTTCCGAAATCCGGTCAAAAGGGGGCACCCCATGGGGCAGGTCAAAATCTGTTAAAAGCGGGTTTTGTATCATATCCATGATTTAATTAACGTTTTTAAGAAAGGCAAAGGCTTTTCTTGCCCCAAAAATTATCATCCCCCGCCTGCCGATGATCATTTTTTTTGTTAACCTTCCTTAAAATGTGTTAAGATTAACGAAGTTTAACATTCCAGAAGGGGAGACCACCATGCGCGTGTTATTAGTCGAGGACGACAGTTCCACAGCCAAATCCATTGAACTCATGCTGAAATCCGAAGGTTATGTGGTTGATTCCACAGATCTGGGTGAAGACGGGCTTGATCTCGGCAAGCTGTACGATTTTGATATCATCATTCTGGATCTGATGTTACCGGACATGGATGGATATGATGTGCTCAAACGCCTGCGTCAATCCAAGGTGGAAACCCCTATTCTGATTCTCTCCGGGCTCACGGAAATGGACAACAAGATCAAGGGACTGGGCTTTGGCGCGGATGATTACCTCACGAAACCTTTTGATAAACGTGAGTTGATTGCGCGGGTTCAGGCCATCGTGCGCCGGTCTCAAGGTCACGCCCAGAGCCAGATTATTACTGGCAAACTAGCTGTTAATCTCGATAGTCGCACCGTCGAAGTCTCAGGTAAACCCCTGCATCTGACGGGTAAGGAATACGGCATATTAGAACTTTTGTCCCTGCGTAAAGGAACGACCCTGACTAAGGAAATGTTTCTAAACCACCTCTATGGCGGGATGGATGAACCTGAGGTTAAAATTATCGATGTTTTTATCTGCAAACTACGGAAAAAAATCGAAGATCTGTCCGATGGCGAGAATTACATCGAAACCGTCTGGGGACGTGGCTATGTGCTTCGTGACCCGCAGGAAGTTAAAAAACCGGCCGCGGTGACCAACATAAAATCCGTCGCTAAATAAGGTGTTTGGATAAATTTATCTTGTCTGAATACCTTAAGGATTTATAACTAAACTTATGAATCTTCCGAATATCTTGACATTATCCCGGATGGTAATGTTGCCGGTCTTGATCGGGCTTTTTTTCGTGCCCGGCGCGGTGGCCGCTTGGGTGGCATTGGGATTATACATCATCTCGGCTGTGACTGATTTTCTGGATGGATATCTGGCGCGCTCCATGAACGCCACCTCTGCGCTGGGTCGTTTTCTGGATCCGATTTCAGATAAAATTTTTGTGGCGGCTTTGTTGGTTGCACTGGTCGCGTTTGACCGCCTGCCGGATCTCTGGATTATTCCGGCGATTGTCATTTTGTCACGTGAATTCATGGTCTCGGGGCTCAGGGAATATTTAGGGCCTTACAATATTCAAATCCCCGTCTCACGGCTGGCGAAATGGAAAACGGCGATTCAAATGACCGCCTTGGGTTTTCTGGTAATCGGGGATTATGGGGACGTACTGGTGCCCGGTACGCTGGCGATTGGGCAATGGGGATTGGCCGCCGCCGCCCTCATCACCCTTTATACGGGCTGGTCATATCTTAAGGCCGGAATTCTCCATATCACGGATCAGGATAAACGCCCCTGAATCGGCGTGGAAAACCCCCCCAAAATCCCTTGCTTTCCGTAACGGCTTGATGTCAGGTAGATCATCATGATGATGGATCGATTTTTTCGCCTCGGGAAACCGTTTCTGCACGCGATGGATGCTGAAACCGCGCACATGCTGACGCTCACGGCACTCAAATCCGGATGGCTTCCGCTTGAACCGTCTACGGATGATCCGTCCTTAAAACTCACGCTATGGGGACGTCAATTCACAAACCCCGTGGGACTGGCCGCCGGGTTTGATAAGAATGCCGAAGTCGTAAGCCCTATGCTGAAACTGGGCTTCGGGTTTGTCGAAGCCGGCACCGTGACCCCCAAAGCCCAAGGAGGAAATCCCAAACCCCGTGTTTTCCGGCACCCGGAATCTCAGGCGGTGATAAACCGCATGGGATTTCCCAATAGGGGGGCAGATGTTTTTAAGAAAAACATGGAGATGTTCTTAGATGTTAAACCCCGCCCGGCTGGAATCGTGGGGATCAATATCGGTATGAATAAAATGCAAACCGACCCGGCCAAAGATTATTGTTACCTGATACGGGCATTGGGGGCGTATGCGGATTATTTCACGGTCAACATCTCCTCTCCCAATACACCCGGCCTGCGCAATCTTCAAAACCGGGAAAACCTGCTTCCCCTGCTCTCCCAGATTATGGGTGAGCGTAAAAAATCCTGCGGAAGCGAAGCGCCGCCGCCCATTCTTGTTAAACTCTCCCCCGATATAGAAGAAAGTCAGCGGGAGATAATTGCAGAGGCTCTGCTCAAATCAGGGATTGATGGGATTGTCCTGACCAACACCACATTGGCACGGCCAGATCATCTGCCCTATCCGTTTCGTGAACAGCCGGGCGGCCTCAGCGGTGCCCCCCTCACGGAAACCGCCACAGATATGCTGAGATCTTTTTACCGCCTGACCCGCGGAAAAATTCCGTTGATTGGCGTGGGCGGCATATCGTCTGGCGCGGATGCCTATGCTAAAATTCGTGCTGGGGCTTCGCTGGTGCAACTTTATTCTGCGCTTGTGTTTCAAGGCCCCGCCTTGGTGAAGCGGATCAAGGATGATTTGATTCAATCTCTTGCCCGCGATGGATTCACATCATTATCTCAAGCGATTGGGGCGGATCACTCTACACCATCTCCTGTGGCCAAAAAGGTGTCACATGGCAGTTAAATCGGCAAAACACCTATATGAACAAATCGGTATTGGCGCCCTGACACTGGGGCTGACATTCCTCAGTGCCGCGTATCTGCCGATGCTCGCACCCTTTTGTTTTTCGGTCGGGATCGCCGGGATTATCTGGCATGACATGCGCCGCGGCTCGGTGCGTTTAGAAAAAGCGGTGTCAAAAATCACATCGCTCGAAACCACCGCACAAAAACTTCAACGTGAAAATTCTATCCTGCGGGAAGATCTGGAAACGCTGAGCCTGCGCACGTCCCCCAAAACCCCGGCTAAACGCACACTCGCCGAAGAAGAACGCATCAGTGAAGAAGCCGCGAAGTTTGAGAAAATTATCCAAAATATTAAAATTGAATCGCCTTCTACTGGTTTATCCGCCAAACCCATCCGGCAGAATAATACGGCGCCGGGGTTGAGTGATACAGTCATTCGTGAATTGCTGGTTCATGCGATTGAAAATGACCGGATTGAATTATTCGCCCAGCCTATCCTGCGCCTGCCACAACGAAAGCCGGCCTTCTATGAACTCTTCACACGCCTTCGTGCTGGCGCAGGAAATATGGTATCGGCCGATCGTTATTTGATGATGGCGCAAAAAGAAAATCTGCTCCCCGCACTCGATAACGTTTTACTGCTTCACACCCTTAAAATTCTGCGCGAACAAGAAGCCCAAGGCGCACATGCCGCACATGGGTTTTTTCTGAATGTCTCATCAGCTACTTTGTCCGATACCAAATTCGTCAGCGACCTTTTGGCATTCATCGAAAGACACCCGGCACTCGCGCCGCGCTTGGTGTTTGAATTTTCGGCCTTGCATGTGCCTAATCTGGGCGCGCGTCCACAAAAGGTGATAGCAGGCCTTGCCAAACTCGGGTGCCGTTTTTCCCTCGATCATTTAACAGCCGACCGCTTTTCACCTTCTGTGCTTAACCTTGCGCCTTTTGCCTTCATGAAAATGGATGTCCAGAGTGTCCGGCGCGAAATCACCAAGCCTGTGGGTCTATCCCGTATTCGTAATTTAAAAGATCAACTGGAACATCATGGCGTTTCGCTCATCTTTGACCGCATAGAGCGCGAAGATGATGTGCTGGAGGTGTTAGATTTTGATGTGAATTACGGTCAGGGTCATTTATTTGCCGAAGCCCAGCCTTATTTGTCCCTGATTGACCCGAAAATACAAAGGAAATCTGCATGAATCCCATTCCGTTTGTTCTCTTGCTGATGGCGATGGCATCTCCGGTGTGCGCACAAACGGCTGACCCTCAGCCTTCAATCGCCATGCATGGAACAGCCAAATATCCGCCCGGCTTTACCCATATGGATTACACACGCCCCGACGCCCCCAAGGGGGGAGATTTAAGATTAAACGCGATTGGATCTTTTGACTCCCTCAACCCTTTTATTATTAAAGGATCACCCGCCGCTGGCCTTGCGTTTTTGGGACAAAGTTTTGTCTATGACAGCTTGATGGAACAATCCCATGACGAGCCTTTTTCCATGTATGGTCTTTTGGCCGAAACGATTGAGCATCCAGACGACAACACATGGGTGGCCTTTAATTTAAGGCCTGAGGCCACATGGGCGGACGGCAAGCCCGTCACGGCAGATGATGTGATCTGGACATTCAATACGTTGATGAAAGTGGGCGCCCCGTTCTTCAAAGCCTATTATGGCGATGTGACATCTGTTGAAAAGACATCAGATCGACGGGTCATTTTCAAATTTAAAAACGGCGACAACAAAGAACTCCCACTCATTTTATCCCAGATGGCCATTCTGCCAGAACATTTCTGGACACAAGATGGGCGCGATATTTCCCAAACGTCGCTAGATATCCCATTAGGCTCTGGCCCCTATAAAATCAGTAAGGTCGATGCGGGGCGGCAGATCGTCTATGAACGGAACCCTGATTACTGGGGTAAAAATCTCGCCATCAATCAAGGGCGGTTTAATTTCGGCACCATCACCTATGATTACTATAAGGATGACAATGTTGCCCTCGAAGCGTTTTTTGCGGGGGAGTTTGATTTCCGGAGTGAAAATGTCGCCAAGCTCTGGGCGACGGCTTATGATGCCCCTGCCGTCAAGGATGGACGTATCATCAAGGAAAAAATATCCCATACCCGGCCACAAGGTATGCAAGGGTTTCTATTCAATATCCGCCGTCCTGTTTTTCAGGATCAAGCTGTGCGCGAAGCCATCACCTATGCGTTTGATTTCGAGTGGTCGAACAAGCAATTTGCCTATGGGGAATATAAACGCACCGATAGTTACTTTGAAAATTCCGACCTGTCGGCAACGGCAGGGGCTCCCACTGGCCGGGTACTGGAAATTTTAGAATCCTACCGCGGTAAAGTTCCGGATGATGTGTTCACCACCCGGTTTTCCCCACCTCAAAGTGATGGATCTGGCAATAACCGCGCCAATCTTAAAAAGGCGTCTGATCTACTGGATCAGGCAGGATATAAATTAGGAAAAGACGGTATTCGGGTCAATGCGGCTGGGCTGAAATTATCCTTCGAAATAGTGGATTCCAACCCGATGTTTGAACGCTGGGTGCTTCCGTTTATTGCCAACTTAAAACGCATTGGGATTGAGGCTAATTTTCGGGTTCTTGACCCCGCCCAATATCAAAATCGCCTGAATGATTTTGATTTTGACATGACGGTGGGGACGATGGCGCAATCCGATAGCCCAGGTAATGAACAACGTGATTTTTGGTCGAGCGTGAAAGCCGATATGCCAGGTTCCCGCAATTATATCGGGATCAAGAATCCTGTTGTTGATGATTTGGTTGAAAAAATTATCACCGCACAGACCCGAGATGAATTGGTGGCCTTATGTCAGGCTCTTGATCGCGTGTTGCTCTCAGGAGACTATGTCGTGCCTCATTGGCATATTGATCATTGGCGTGTGGCCTATTGGAAAAAACTGGGACGGCCTGATACGCTCTCTGGCCTGACACCCGGGGTCACCGATACATGGTGGGTAAAACAATAACG
>CAZZGO010000067.1:0-7449 GCA_964654245.1 uncultured Pseudobdellovibrionaceae bacterium
CTTTTAAGCTGGATATCACCCAAAATAAAAAAGGGAATGCCACCGCTAAAATGTCCGGCACAGCCAGTATTAACCGTCTAGATTATGGGGTCGGCCAAGGCCAATGGGAAAATACAGACACAATCGCAGATGCCGTGACCATAGGCGTTTCCGTAACGGCTGTAGGGTCTCCTTGATCTCTGACTGCTGGGGGCGAGGTTGTTAGGTAGGCCAGACTGCGCAAGGCTTTATTCCCCCCTTTGATTTCCTTTAGTTCTGCGATAGACTTTCTCATAATGAGAACATTGTATCACCTCTGGCTTCACCCGTTTTCGCGCAAAGTGCGTTTGGCGCTCGCGGAAAAGAAATTGACCTTTGATCTTCAGGTTGAAAAAATATGGGAACGTAGAACAGAATTTCTGGCGATGAACCCGGCAGGCGATGTGCCCGTTCTGGTCGAAGATGACGGCAAGATTTTTGCCAACTCCCAAGTGATCTGTGAATATATCGAAGAAGTTTACCCCGAGCATAATTTATTAGGACGCGATCCCGTACAGCGCGCCGAAACGCGACGTCTGGTCGGATGGTTTGATGTTAAATTCAACCGCGAAGTCTCTGATAATTTGCTGGGCGAAAAAATGATGAAGCGGTTTTTGAAACTGGGTGAACCACACGGCCCCTCAATACGCGCGGGTCATGCCAATATTCATTATCATTTGGATTACATCGGGTTTCTAACAGATAAACGTACATGGCTGGCGGGGGATGAATTTTCGTTGGCCGATATCACGGCGGCCGCCCATTTATCGGCGATTGATTATATCGGGGATGTGCCGTGGGAAGAACATCAGGCCGCACGGGAATGGTATGCGCGCATTAAATCCCGCCCGTCTTTCAAGCCGCTATTGGAAGACCGTATCCCCGGTTTCGTGCCGTCTGATCATTACGAAAATGTAGATTTCTAAAGAGTGTGTGGGACGCCGTGAAACGGCAAGCATAATAAAAAAATTAAAAAAACGGCAAGCATGTCAGGCGAAAAAAATAAAAGACTATTCTGTTTTGGGTATGGCTATACCTGTGATTATCTGGGCTATGCCCTTCAGCAGGCAAAATCCAACTGGACTATCGCGGGCACCACACGTGATCCCGATAGACGCGCAGAATTATTAGGCCGGCGCATCCGTACCTATCTGTTTGATGCCGATCAGGCCTTGGAAGATGCGTATGATGTTTTGCGGGATGTCACGCATGTCTTGATCTCAACGCCGCCTGATGATGAGGGTGACCCGGCTTTTCTGGCGCATGCAGATGATATTCTGGCTATGCCGAAACTGGAATGGGTGGGATATTTATCCACCACGGGTGTGTATGGGGACCGAGCCGGCGGCGAGGTAGATGAAAACAGTGAGTTGAGACCTAATTCCAAGAGGGGTTCCCGCCGGTTAAAAGCTGAACAGCAATGGTGGTCATTACGGCAATCCCATGGTGTGCCACTTCATATTTTTCGTCTTTCCGGTATTTATGGCCCGGGGCGAAGTGCGCTTGATTCCGTTCGCGCCGGTGTGGCGCGGCGCATACATAAACCGGGTCAGGCTTTTAACCGTATTCATGTCGAAGACATTGTTCAGGTTCTTATGGCGTCTTTCGCTCATCCTCATCCCGGGGCGATCTATAATTTGGCGGACGATGATCCCGTGCCCAGCCATGAAGTGATCAAATACGCCTGTGAGTTAATTGGCCTGACCCCGCCGCCGCTTATTCCGTATGACGAAGCAGACATGGCGCCCATCACACGTAGTTTTTATCAGGATAATAAGCGGGTTCGGAATGATAAAATGAAACAGGAACTTCATATTCGCCTAAAATACCCGGATTTCAGGGCAGGCCTACGCGGCTGTCTAGAGGCTGAAAAACACGCCGGAATTACGGCTTTTTCCCGCGTGACGGGCGGCGAAAGCGGTTAAGTGAACAAGGCTTTTAAGCCTGTTTTTTTTGTAAGGGTAATTTTTGTGCCTTGGCTGCATCATAGGGCAGACGCACAGAGACCTTGGTGCCTTTGCCCAAGGTGGACTCAATCAATAACGTCCCGCCATGAAGTTCAACCAGTTCTTTGGTAATGGCGAGCCCTAAACCGGTGCCTTCATGTTGGCGGGTGTAATGCGAGGCCGCTTGTTCAAACGGTTTGGTCACCACATCAATTTTATGGGCGGGAATGCCAATACCGAAATCCTGAACCTCGATCATCATGCTTGATTCCATATCCCGGCACATGACATGAACGGGACTTCCCGGTTTTGAGAATTTCACAGCATTCGAGAGTAAATTGAGCATGATCTGGGTCACTGCCCGGCGGTCAGCAATGATATGAACATCTTCGCGTGAAAATTCTGCGTTCAATTTAATAGAACTATCCATGGCTCTGCCTTCCATCATATGAAGAGCCAGACGGATTGTTTTTGCGAGATTAATTTGCTCAAAGGCCAGTTCATATTTTCCGGCCTCAATTTTAGACATATCCAGAATATCTGTAATCAGATCCAACAGATGCTCACCACTTTCACGAATACCGCGGATATATTCCAGATATTTATCATTGCCGATAGGCCCCAATAATTGCCGTTCCATCATTTCTGAAAATCCGATGACAGCATTGAGCGGCGTGCGCAGTTCATGGCTCATATTGGCTAAAAACTGCGTGCGCGCGGCATAGGCACGCTCGGCATCTTCTTTGGCTGATTTTAAGGCTTTCTCATGCAAACGTGCAGCTGTGACATCCTGCATGATCCCATAGAGAGCAATGACATCCCCATCTTGATCCATCTCACATCGTCCCTGACACAATACATATCGCTTTTCACCATTGGGACGAATGACCCGGAAATCAATATCGTAATCTGTGCGGGCGATCATGGCGCGCTGAAAGGCCTGCATCATGCGTCCGGCATCGCCACGCGGCATATATTGGTTTACCGTGTCGAATGTCGGGGTAAATATATCGGGCTTCAGCCCAAAGATATCATAGACCCCCTGCGACCATTCAATACGTGCTTCGCCCGCCTGCCAGCGCCAGCGTCCCATATGTCCGATGATTTCCGCCTCACGGAGCTGTTTTTCATGACGGGCGATATCGCTGACGGATCCGGCATTTTGCGTTCGGTCGCGTCCCATCAGGTATATATGGGCGTGCGTTCGGGTCAATCGCCACTCGATCAATCTGGGTTGATGGTTTGAATCCATCACACGTGCTTCGATATCCATGGATGTGCCTTGAACAGGCTCTTTCAAAAGGGTCTGGAATCCGGGCATGACTGACCCTCTGTCTTCGGGTAGGATCAGGTCAATCAAACGGCGCTGGGATAAAAGCGTGTCGTCATATCCGGTGATCTGCTTAAACGTCTGATTGCTTCGTATAAAAAAACCATCCCGATCACAAATGGCCATCATATCGGGGGAGAGACTAAAAAACGCCGATACATCATCCGAGGGCGTCTGATCTGGGATCAGATCCAGAATATCCGGCGTGATATGGTCCTGTGCCTGTGCGCTGGCCACCAAAAAAGATGTGCCATCAGCAGATTTTATCCAGTCAAACTGGAGTGCGCATGCGGCCACACCTTGGGGGAAACGCACTAGATGAAGCCCGCTTTCACCCGCTTTTTGTGGGTTTTTGAATATCATCACATCTTGAAGGGCGGCACCTTTTAACCCATGCCGACCACATAAATCTTCAAAGGCGGCATTCGCATAGACAATGACCCCGTCACCCCGCGCAATCAGACGGGCAAAAGCATTATCCCCCTCAGGCAGGGTGGGAGCAGAAAAAGGAGAGACAGGTTTAAAAGACATGAAAAACCGTAGGAAAAAGATCCGAAAAATCTGGACGAATCACTTATCCACAGAATAACATAATGTCTTATACTCCTGCGATATAAAAAAACCGCCCGGGTTAGGGGCGGTTTTTAAATGAACATCCTATAAACGGATTAGTATTTTACACTGCATCCATAAGGCTTGGTCGAGGCCATTTCAACTGGCTTGCCAGCCAAAAGCGAATCCAAAGCTGCAGACACATAATTTGTCGCCCCTTCAATCTTTTCTGATTTGAAACTGCTGTCGCTGTCGATCGCACCCATATAGGCCACGTTACCGTCTTTATCGATCACAAACATGTGCGGGGTTGTTTTCGCATCATAGAGTTTCCCAATGGTGCCGTCAGCATCAATGATACGGGCGGTTTCTTTGGATTTCTGTTCGGCGATGTATTTATTGGACTCCTCGGCAGTCATATTGCCTTCCTTGCCAGCAGCAGAAGAATTGATCGACAGCCAGATCACGCCTTCGGCTGTATATTTCTCCTGAAGTTTTTGCATATTACCGACATCATAATGCTTAATGACGAACGGACATTCCGGGTTTGTCCATTCCAGAACAACATTTTTGCCTTTGAAGTCAGAGAGTTTATGCGATTTGCCATTGGTATCGGTCGCTGTAAATTCTGGGGCAGGCTTGCCGATTTCGATCGCCGCCTGTGCAGGGGTTGCGGTCGTAATGGCCACAAAGGCCAAGGCAGAAAGAATAAGGGATTTCATAATCATCGTCACAAGTCTCCGTCAAAGTTGATGTGTTAAGGTTGTTTTATTCACTTACATTCTCTCCGCTGAGGCTGTTGGTTACAATCGCCGGAGTTAGAATTTGCGGCAGGATGATTTCTTTGGGTCTTTCCCCGGTATTTTCATCCCGTGCTGGATAGAATACATAGATCGGAACGCCCGAACGTCCATAGGCCGAGAGATATTTTGTGATTTCAGGGTTCTGGTTCGTCCAGTCCCCTTTGAGATATCGTATCCCTTTTTCGGCAAAAAACGCCCGAGTACTTTCCACATTAATCGCCACATTATCATTTACCTTACAGGTAATGCACCACGCCGCAGTCATGTTGACAAAAACCGGATCACCTTGCGCCAATAATTGATCCAGACGGCTTTGGGTAAACGATTCCCAGTTCTGATCCCCGTGGGTCACGGCCAGCGCGCCTTCAGCCTTTTCAGGATGTGGCATGATCAAAGTCATCAAAATAAACAAACCCGATGCCAGAATAAGCGCAGATGAGATAATCTTAACCCCGGCGCGTGCCGGCCAGTGACGCACCAGCCAAATGATCAATGCTATACCCACCATGCCGATCAGGGCATAAAAGACCGTGATGGCATCTGTCTGTTGTGCCAGCACCCACACCAACCAAGCCGCCGATAAAAACATCGGGAAGGCCAAAAATTGTTTGAATATATCCATCCATGCCCCTGGCCGCGGCAAACATTTCCGAAGCCATGGAATAAAGCACAGGAGAAGATAAGGAAGTGCCAGCCCTAATCCCATCGCCATAAAAACAGTCATCGCCTGAAGGGGGGGCTGGGTTAAGGCAAACCCCATCGCCACACCCATGAAGGGCGCGGTGCAGGGTGTAGCCACCAAGGTGGCCAGCACGCCCGTAAAAAAAGACCCGGCGTATCCTTGTTTTTGAACAAGCGAGCCACCAATATTCGTCCACCCGCCGGAAAATTCAAAATACCCGGATAAATTCAGTCCCATCAAAAATAGAAGATATGTGAGCCCCAGAATAACGGCTGGGTTCTGAAGTTGAAAACCCCAGCCGATTTCCGATCCAGCGGCTTGAAGTGCCATTAACCCGCCTGCGATCACCGCGAACGACATCAGAATACCCAGCGTATAAGCAAGGCCATATCCGCGTGCATGGGCGCGTTCTTTATCCCCTAATTTTGCCAGACTTAATGCTTTGATGGAGAGTACTGGAAAGACGCATGGCATCAGGTTTAAAATCAACCCTCCTAACAACGCCAACAAGGCGGCCTGCCATAGCGCCAGATCAGGCGTAGCAGGGGTATCCACGGCGGCGTGCCCTGCGCCTTCTGATAAAATTGAAACCCGCACGGCCTTGCGCGTGCCTTGGGCATCCTCATACGCCAAAAGGGCTTTGCTGACGGGGACTTCGTTTAAAGAACGCTCGCCGCGTTTTTGGATAAAGGTCAAACCAGTATCGTTAAGGGTGGCCACGCCAGGGGCAGAATTGTGAATGATACCCCATTCCTCGGGGAAAAATTCAATCGTTTCTGGTTTCACAAATAAATCTGTCTGTGTCGTACGAAGATCAACAATGATGTTTTCGCCTTCTTCGCGCATATTTGCTTCCCATCCCGTATCTACCGGAAGATGCGTACGGGCGCGTTCAATATCCACTGCGGATCCGGGTGTGGCGCCATTTAAGATCAGCGATACTGTATGTGATTCCGGCAGACATATTTCCTGACAGACCAACAGATCAATATCGGCCGAGAGATCAAACGCACCTTCCGGCAAGCGATCCGGAAGTGTGATTCGCTGGATCAAGGTTGCTTTACCTTCGTACCCGTAATTTGTCAGTGGCCCATACGGAAGTTTATGGGGTGTTGGCCAGAGGATCGGATCTGCTTTCAGGCCTTTAGGGGACGTCCAGTCAACGGTGGTGGCAATACCTGAGTCCCCAGGGTTCACCCAATAGACATGCCACCCCGGGGCAATATTCTGTTCTAGGCCAACCGTCAGGATGTCTCCCGGTTTGACGTCTGTTTTATCTGCGGAAACACGGACGGATACATATTTTTCCGCCTGCAACGTGCCCGCTTGGGCGATCATTCCCCCTTGAAGGCCGATAACGCTCAAAAAAACCAAAAGAAACATACGTATCATGCGGTTCACTGTATCCTGATGTAAGGTTTAATAAAAACCTGTTTTTTTATGTATCTCCATACAAAAAACAACAGGGGGATTTTACGTCCTTGAGACTTGAAGTATGATATTATTCGTCGCCATCCCAAGGCTGGTTACATCCTTATCCTAACCCCAGTAGCAACGCCATGACATCTTCTTCTTACGAATCTCAGTCCTTACCGTTATGGCGACCTGCCGCCAGAGGATCGGATCTGCTTTCAGGCCTTTAGGGGACGTCCAGTCAACGGTGGTGGCAATACCTGAGTCCCCAGGGTTCACCCAATAGACATGCCACCCCGGGGCAATATTCTGTTCTAGGCCAACCGTCAGGATGTCTCCCGGTTTGACGTCTGTTTTATCTGCGGAAACACGGACGGATACATATTTTTCCGCCTGCAACGTGCCCGCTTGGGCGATCATTCCCCCTTGAAGGCCGATAACGCTCAAAAAAACCAAAAGAAACATACGTATCATGCGGTTCACTGTATCCTGATGTAAGGTTTAATAAAAACCTGTTTTTTTATGTATCTCCATACAAAAAACAACAGGGGGATTTTACGTCCTTGAGACTTGAAGTATGATATTATTCGTCGCCATCCCAAGGCTGGTTACATCCTTATCCTAACCCCAGTAGCAACGCCATGACATCTTCTTCTTACGAATCTCAGTCCTTACCGTTATGGCGACCTGCCCCGGAACATCGGG
>CAZZGO010000068.1:0-7349 GCA_964654245.1 uncultured Pseudobdellovibrionaceae bacterium
AAGATATTAAGGTAGCTAAGCCTTTGTTTGAAGAAGCACTGGCACATATCTGGGCAGGCC
This sequence comes from uncultured Pseudobdellovibrionaceae bacterium, assembly GCA_964654245.1. Taxonomy (GTDB): domain Bacteria; phylum Pseudomonadota; class Alphaproteobacteria; order Micavibrionales; family Micavibrionaceae; genus UWPOB-MICAV1. The sequence goes on from CAZZGO010000068.1 coordinate 61, forward strand.
AAGTTGAAAATGACGGGCTGAATAAGCTTATTTTATTATCACAGATGCCGTGGCGGGATATTGTTGTCCTGCGCACATATGTCCGGTACATGCAACAGATTGGATCCCCCTTTAGCCGCTCGTATATTGAGAATGCGCTGACGGTGAATGCACAGCTCGCCAGACAGGCCGTCCTGTTATTCCATGCACAATTTGATCCGTCTGTTAAATCAAACCGTGAAGCCCTGATTAAAAAGATTAGGGATGACATTGATACGGCATTGGAAAAAGTGGAAACACTGGATCAAGATCGTATTCTAAGATCATTGGTCAATCTGGTTGAATCATCGCTTAGAACGAATTTTTACCAAACCACAGATAATAAAAAGCCTAAACCTTACCTATCGATTAAATTTGATAGTGCGAAAATCAGTGGCTTGCCAGATCCCAAACCATACCGCGAAATTTTTGTTTATTCACCGCGTGTTGAAGGCATACATCTGCGTGCGGACAAAATTGCCCGGGGCGGTTTCAGATGGTCGGATCGTCATGAAGATTTCCGAACGGAAATTCTAGGCCTGATGAAAGCTCAGCAGGTTAAAAATGCCGTGATTGTCCCGATGGGCGCTAAAGGTGGATTTGTTGTTAAACAACCCCCTAAAGAGGGCGGCAGGCCCGCTTATCTTGCCGAAGGCGTAGAGTGTTATAAGACGCTGGTGCATGGTCTGCTGGATATTACAGACAACCGGGCAGGAGAAAAAATTATCCCCCCCCCGCAACGTGATACGCCGTGATGGCGATGATCCCTATCTGGTCGCCGCCGCCGACAAAGGAACGGCCACTTTTTCCGATATCGCCAACAGCCTATCCGCCGAACATGGATTCTGGCTGGGGGATGCGTTTGCCTCAGGCGGCTCACAAGGATATGACCATAAAAAAATGGGGATTACCGCCAAAGGCGCATGGGAGTCTGTGAAACGTCATTTCCGGGAATTAGGTTTCGACATTCAAAAGCAGCCTTTTGACGTGATCGGCGTGGGAGACATGGGCGGAGATGTTTTTGGCAATGGTATGTTACTCTCGCCCTATATACGCTTGATCGGTGCGTTTAATCATGCCCATATTTTCTGTGATCCGGAGCCAGACATCGCCCGGAGTTATGCAGAGCGTCAACGTTTATTCTCGGCCGTTAAAGGTTGGGATGATTATAATATAAAGCTTTTATCCAAAGGCGGGCGTATTTTTCAAAGAACGGAAAAAAGCCTGATCTTAACGCCTGAAATTCGCGCGCGATTTCACCTGACGCAGGAAAAGGTTACCCCGGCAGAATTGATTCAAGCCATGCTTCGGGCACGAACAGATTTACTATGGTTTGGCGGCATCGGCACCTATATCAAGGCCTCTTCGGAAACGCATGCCCAGGTGGGGGACAAGGGGAATGATTCTCTGCGGGTTGATGCGTATGAAATCAAAGCCAAGGTCATCGGTGAAGGCGCCAATCTGGCTGTAACCCAGCGGGCGCGCATCGAATATGCGCTTCAAGGGGGGCGTTTAAATGCCGATTACATTGATAATTCCGGCGGCGTTGATTCATCCGACCATGAAGTCAATATCAAAATCTTGCTCACCGATGTCATGCGCAAACCCAAATATAAAATGGACTTGAAATCGCGGAATAAATTACTCGCCAGTATGACAGACGAAGTGGCCGCACATGTTTTAAGAAACAGTTATCAGCAATCCCAAGGCATCAGCTTAATGGAATTGCAGTCTGCCGAAAATGTGACCTCTCATAGACGCCTGATGGCCGAGCTGGAACGCAAGGCGGGATTAAACCGAAAACTTGAAGCCTTGCCAGATAACGAAACACTTGAAGCACGCCAAAAAGAAGGAAAAGGTCTGACCCGTCCGGAACTGGCCGTCCTGCAATCTTATGCCAAAATCTGGTACACGCGTGAATTACTGGCAACCGACATCCCTGAATCCCAAGCCATGGAGGAGCGATTATTTCGTTATTTCCCCAAAAAATTATCAGCCTACGCACCGGAAATTCTGGATCACCGCCTCAAGCGGGAAATTGTTTGTACGTCATTGACCTGTAACATGGTCAACCGCATGGGGCCGACATTCTTGTTTGACCAGATGAGAAAGCGGAACGTCAGCGCGGCCGAAATCGCCAGAGCCTATATAATCGTGCGTGAAGCCTTTGGGATGCGGGATATCTGGAATGCCATCGAGGCACTGGATGGCCAGGTTCCTGCGCAGGTACAGTTAAAAGCATTGAAAGAAACAGCACGCATGATTGAACGCGCTGTGACATGGTTTTTAACACGCATGGGCCGCTCACTTGATATCGAACGGGATATTGCGGCCTTTAAGGATGGTATTTCAGCCGTTAAAGAACACCTGGATCATGTCGTGACGGAAGAATTGTCAAAATCAATCTCCCAGATTACCGAATCCGGTCTTCGGGATGGATTACCCAAATCCCTCGCACATGATGTTTCGTTGATGCCGATTTTAGGATCTGCCTGTGACATCATCCGTATTTCAACCGCGCATAAGACAGATATGAAAGTTACCGCGCGCACCTATTTTGCGCTGGGGGAATATTTCCATCTGGATTGGATGCGCCATCAAGCCCGGTTCTTGCCTGCTGACGAAAGATGGAGTGCCGAAGCACTGGAAGGCCTAATTGACCAGATTTATACAGCTCAGGCCGGCATTACAGTTAAAATTCTGAGAGATCAAAGCAAACCTGCCAAAGGTAAACACAAGCCAAAACAAACCGGCCTTGTGCCGACCTTGTTAACACAATGGCTTGAGGAGACCGGGACGCAGGCGGTCAATTTAAAGCCGGCCTTTGATGATCTGCGCCATAATGCGTCGGTTGATCTGCCTATGCTTGTCATTGCAGAACAGAAACTAAGAGGGTTATATTAAGCTTAGGAGAAGCCGATCACGCACAGACATAGAAAAATCAACAGGCCATAATCCCGGTTGGATTTAAATACAGACAAACAATTGCCGGGATGTGATGGTTGCCACCGCCAGACCTGCCAGAATAAATGTAGGAAACAAAGTAGCAAACAAGCAAGCGAGAGCGTTTTTGCGCCAGCTAACAAGACTGATGAGAAAATCAGCAAGGCTGAGAGCCCATAGAAAAAAGATACCCACCAGCGGCTATGCCCTTGAAATAGGCGCGCCGTTGATTTCACGCCCACCATGACATCGTCTTCAATATCCTGATGTGCGTAAATGGTATCATAACCCAGCGTCCATAAAACAGCCCCCAGATATAGTAGGCCGAGTGGCAAGTTGAGGTGCCCCGATACCGCCGCACCGCCAATCAGCACCCCCATATTAAACGTGATGCCCAAAAATGCCTGAGGCCACCACGTGATACGCTTCATCAACGGATAAATAATGATCAACAGCAAAGATAAAAACCCCAGCCAAATGGACACCATGGGCAGGCTCAGCAGAATAAGCGCGCCCAGTGCCAGAAGAACCGATAAAAAGATAAGCGCCTGCTTGACGGATACCACCCCCGAAGCCAAAGACAGAAACTAAGAGGGTTATATTAAGCTTAGGAGAAGCCGATCACGCACAGACATAGAAAAATCAACAGGCCATAATCCCGGTTGGATTTAAATACAGACAAACAATTGCCGGGATGTGATGGTTGCCACCGCCAGACCTGCCAGAATAAATGTAGGAAACAAAGTAGCAAACAAGCAAGCGAGAGCGTTTTTGCGCCAGCTAACAAGACTGATGAGAAAATCAGCAAGGCTGAGAGCCCATAGAAAAAAGATACCCACCAGCGGCTATGCCCTTGAAATAGGCGCGCCGTTGATTTCACGCCCACCATGACATCGTCTTCAATATCCTGATGTGCGTAAATGGTATCATAACCCAGCGTCCATAAAACAGCCCCCAGATATAGTAGGCCGAGTGGCAAGTTGAGGTGCCCCGATACCGCCGCACCGCCAATCAGCACCCCCATATTAAACGTGATGCCCAAAAATGCCTGAGGCCACCACGTGATACGCTTCATCAACGGATAAATAATGATCAACAGCAAAGATAAAAACCCCAGCCAAATGGACACCATGGGCAGGCTCAGCAGAATAAGCGCGCCCAGTGCCAGAAGAACCGATAAAAAGATAAGCGCCTGCTTGACGGATACCACCCCCGAAGCCAAAGGACGATTTCGTGTGCGGGTGACCCGGGCATCAATCTTACGGTCCCAGAGATCATTGATAACGCACCCTGCGCCGCGCATGATAATTGCTCCCCCCCAGAACACAGCCATCAACACGCCATCGGACAGACGCATCCCCCCCCATCCCCCCCGCCGATAACATAATCCCCCACCAGCTGGGCAATAGCAAAAGCCACCACCCCACTGGCCGATCCAGCCGCATGAGCAAGGCATAAGGCCGCCACGCGGGGGGAAGCCGCGAAATCCAACCTTCGTGCTGGATATCGGTAAAGGTCATGGTTTACATTACTCCTATGGATGAATTTTTCAAATGGCCAAGGCTTTATGTAGATGCCCGCCTGTCTGGGGACACCTCTATCGCCCTGGCCGAAGATCAGACGCATTATCTAGCACATGTGCTTCGGCGCAAGCCGGGTGATCCTGTGCGTATTTTTAATGCTGAGGATGGGGAGTGGCAGGCCTTGATCCAAGATATCCGTAAAAAATCCATGACACTGATGATCACCCGTCAGATCAGAAAATCAGAACCCCTGCCCCGCCGCATTCATGTTTATTTTTGTCCGATCAAAAAACAGCGTCAGGATTGGATGATTGAAAAAGCCGTTGAATTAGGCGCGACAGATTTTCATCCCGTGCTCAGCCAGAATACAGAAGTCAGAGATATTAATATTGACCGGATCACGCATCAGTTAACCGAAGCCTCTGAGCAATGTGAACGGCTTGAGGTGCCGGTATTACACCCGGCTCAAAAACTTGTGCATCTATTAGGAATGATGCCGCTGGCATACCCTGTATATGCGTGCGTAGAGCGTCTCGAAACACCCCCTATGTTACGTTTTTTTACAGGTCAAAATGATATCGGATTTTTAATCGGCCCCGAAGGGGGATTTACATCCGATGAAAAAAATATGCTGGCCGACCAAACATCTTCTATCTCGTTGGGGACGGATATTTTAAGATCAGAAACTGCCGCACTTCTGATGCTTTCCTTGCTTAAATCTGCGGATATCACATGACAACGGTATATGTGATTGCGGGGCCAACGGCATCAGGCAAATCGGCACGCGCACTTGAGGTTGCATCCCGTGTAAATGGCGTCGTGATCAACGCAGATTCAATGCAGGTCTATGATGCGCTACCCCTGCTGACCGCTCAGCCAAGCCCCGAAGACACGGCACATATTCCCCACCGTCTGTATGGGGTGATTGACCCTCTGACATCCTATTCTGCTGGCAATTGGCGTGAACGGGCGATGGTTGAGATCAAAGAGGTGATATCGCACGGACAAACCCCTATCATCACGGGGGGATCTGGCCTTTATATTAAAGCCTTGATGGAGGGATTCTCCCCCATTCCGGATATCCCGCCCGAGATCCGGCAAAACGCCATCGATCTTCAGGTGCAACTGGGGAATCCGGGTTTTCATGCAAAACTATCAGCGCGCGACCCGGTTATGGCAGAACGTTTTCACCCTTTTCACACGGCGCGGCTGGTGCGGGCATGGGAAGTGATTGAAGCCACCGGAAAAAGTCTGGCGGAATGGCAGAAACTTCCCAAAGAAAAACCACCGGCAGAATGGTCATTCGATGTCGAGGTTATCATGCCGGATCGTGATCTCTTGAACGCCCGGTGCGACGCCCGGTTCGATGCCATGATGACACAGGGTGTTTTAGACGAGGTGCAGAATTTTTCCCGTCGTCTGCATCCGGGGGATATCCCGCCTCAGGCCTTAATCAACCGGGCACTGGGACTTCAACCTTTGTTATCTTATCTGCGAGGAAATTTATCCCGGGATAACGCCATCGCCCAAGCCAAACTGGAAACCCGGCAATACGCCAAACGCCAGATGACGTGGTTCAGGCATCAGATCAAAGGATAGAAATCTATTGCCAAAATAAGGCCTTTGGCCTAAGGTGGTTTTCATGCAAAATTTGGCAAATGTGGTGGTACTCATTCTGGTCGTGCTTCTCGGTGAAGCGCGGACGGTCTGACATACTTCCCTCTAACGTCAGATACCGAAAGCGCCCCGAACCAACATTCGGGGTTTTTTATTGCAAAAGGAGCATGGGTAGTATGTTGAAATTGAAAGATAAGGATAATTTTATTGCGTTTTTAGCAATAAATGGTCTGTTTTCTTGCCATTTTAATCATATTATGTCAGTTTGGAAGGGTAATAACACTTCCTCCTGATGTGCAACCATGCCAAAGCCCCGCGCGATATTATCGGCGGGCTTTGTTTTGAGGGACAGACATATTAAGACAACTTATTCATTTTTTAAAGGATCGAACGAGATGAGCACGCAATCCAAGCAAAAAACGACCATCATACCTTTAGCGTCATCTCAGGATGTGGCCATCTCTGCCCGCCCCCAGCCTATATCGGGTGCTGAAATCGTGATCCAGGCCTTAGTAGATCAAGGTGTTGATACTGTGTTCGGATATCCGGGCGGTGCCGTTCTGCCGATTTATGATGCGATCTTCAAACAAGACAAAATCAAACATATTCTGGTGCGCCATGAACAGGGGGCCGGCCATGCCGCCGAAGGATATGCGCGGTCATCCGGCAAAGTCGGGGTTGTTTTGGTGACATCAGGCCCCGGCGCGACAAATGTCGTGACCGCCCTGACCGATGCGTTAATGGATTCAATCCCCATGGTGTGTTTCACCGGGCAGGTGCCCACGCATTTGATTGGAACGGATGCGTTCCAAGAGGCCGACACCACGGGCATTACCCGCGCCTGCACCAAACATAATTATCTGGTCAAAGATGTGAATGATCTGGCGAATATCATCCACGAAGCTTTCCACGTCGCACGGTCAGGACGTCCGGGCCCCGTGGTCATTGACCTGCCCAAGGATATCCAATTCGCCCCCGGCACCTATGTTCCGGCAGAACAGGCCAATCTTCAGATGTACCAACCACAGGTCAACCCAGACATGACCCGGATCGAAGCCGCGGTAGAAATGATGGTCAATGCCAAAAAACCCATTTTTTATACGGGCGGCGGGGTCATCAATGCGGGCCCTGAAGCCAGCGAATACTTAACCGCCTTGGTGCGCGCGACGGGCTTCCCGATTACATCCA
>CAZZGO010000069.1:0-7347 GCA_964654245.1 uncultured Pseudobdellovibrionaceae bacterium
AGGATTTATCAGGCGCATTCGGAGACAAGGGGACAAAGGTCAACGCCATCGCCTATGGGCATCCGCATACCGAAGAAATTATCGAATCGGCACGTGCCGTTATCCGAGAATCTCAAACAGGTGTGGTTTTACTTCGCGTCATGGATCATTTTCGCATCCCGGTTCAAATTATTAAAGGCAATGGGGAGTCTGGCTTTAACCCAGAACTCAAAGTCATCTTCCTTCAAGTTCCAGGCAACATAAAAAAGGCGACGACAGCCGTAATTTTCAATATTATCAAGGCGTTAAGAGAGGCCGATCAAGAATATGCAGGCTTTAAAGCCCCAGATCCCCTCAAAGACGTGATTGAATATGCTGGTTTTATGCACGCCCGCAACCTCGATTCTATTACCCATATTTGCAAAGTTGCGAAAGAATTAACCGAAACTTCACACATTCCTGATTTACTTGACACATTAGCAAAATTGGGATTAGATAGTGTCTATAAGGCCTATTTGAAGGGTGCGTCCCGAGAAGAACTTTATGATGAGTATGCCAATGCATACGATACTAACAGAAGGAGTGTTTAACATGGTAGCTACATTTTTTTCCGCCGTTCATGGTCCTGCCGCTCAAGCAATGAGCGCTTCCCAGCCTTCTGTTCGTAAAGCAGCACTGAGCCATAATTTTGCTCCTGTGGGTGCCTCTGTTAGTGCTAGACCTTCAGGCCCTGCACCACGCGCATAACTTAAGCGCGAATGCTTAAAAGATAATAAAGAGCCTCGTTCGAGGCTCTTTTGTTTTTCCGGGTTTTAAAAAGGTCGGGATTCCAACGCTAGGCGGTCTTTTCTGGTTTATTGACCGTAAAGCTCTCCCCGCACCCGCACCGTCCGGCCTCGTTGGGGTTGTTGAAAATAAACCCGCTTTGCATGGCGGTTTCGGCATAATCAATCTCCATGCCGAATAACATCCAGGAATGCATCTTGGGGATGTATAATACCGCGCCGTCTACGGCGATTTTGTCATCCATGCCCAAATCTTCGGAAACGGCATGTTCCATCTTGTAACTATTGCCGGAACATCCGGTGGATTTGATCGTGAGCCGGAGGCCGATCGCCTGCGGGTTCAACGCCGTTTTTTGTTTGATCGCGGATACCGCCGCAGACGTCAGCGTGAAAAGGGGTTTTTCGGCCATGGATCACACAAACATATTAAGTTGCAGTTTGGCTGTCTCCGCCATCTTGGACGGATCCCACGCCGGATCCCAGATGATGGACACATCCACATGACGCACGCCCTCAACCCCGAAAATGGCACCTTGTACCCATCCGGGCATTTCCTGCGCCACGGGGCACGCGGGGGATGTTAATGTCATGGTGACATCGACATCGGCCTTGCCGTCATCCGTGTCTTTAACCTCGATTTTATAAATCAACCCTAGTTCGTAAATATTGACCGGAATTTCGGGGTCAAAGACATTCCGCAAAGCCTTGGTGATGAACGGGGTGAGCGCATGAGACGAGAGTTCGATATATCCCGGCTCTGACATCTCATCATACTCATCGCCCAAGGCATTCTTGACCATGGCATCGTCGGCAACGGCTTCCATTTTCATGACAACATATCCTTTGCTTTTTTTATTCCCTTAATACATTCGTCAATATCCTGCGTATTGGTGTAAAGGCCTATGGACACACGCACCGTGCCATCAATCCCCAAACGGGACATGAGCGGCATACAGCAATGATGACCGGTGCGAACGGCCACCCCGCTTTTGTCCAAAATCATGGCGATGTCCGACCCGTGCGCCCATGTGGCCGTCAATGATATGATGGGGGCCTTATGGGCGGCTCTGCCCTGAAATGTGAGACCCTGAACCGATGATAACCCGGCCATGGCATAATCATAGAGTTTGCGCTCATGCGTAGAAATATCTTCCATGCCAATCACGCGCAGATAATCAATCGCCGCACCAAGCCCGATGACTTGGATAATGGCCGGGGTGCCGGCTTCAAATTTATAGGGAGCAGATTTATAGGTGGTGCGTTCAAAGGAAACAGTATCAATCATGTCGCCGCCGCCCTGATAGGGCGGCATGGATTCCAGTACGTCATAACGACCCCATAAAACACCCACACCCGTGGGGCCATATAATTTATGCCCGGTGAACACATAAAAATCACATCCAATATCGGTGACATCTACCCGGGCATGCACCACCGCCTGCGATCCATCGATCAGGATTCTAATATCATCGCGGTATGATTTCACGCGCGTGACAATATCCTTCACGGGGTTAATGGTGCCCAGTGCGTTGGAAATATGGGTCAGGGAAACAAACCGCGTTCTATCCGTCAGCAAGTGATCAAGCGCAGAGAGATCCAGCATGCCATCATCCGTCACGGGGATCGTTTTAATCACAATACCAATTTGATCACGCAAAATTTGCCACGGCACGATATTGGCGTGATGCTCCATCTCGCTTAAGATGACTTCATCCCCAGCTTTCAGAAATGTACGGCCATAAGACTGTACGACCAGATTAATAGATTCCGTTGTGTTCCGGGTGAACACAATTTCACGTTCCTGGCCGCCGATAAAATCAGCCACCTTACCGCGTACATTTTCAAAACTGCGGGTACTGACCTGTGAGAAATGATAGAGGCCGCGATGCACATTCGCGTAATAATGTTCAATGATATCGCGCATTGATTCCAGAACAATCAATGGTTTCTGCGCGCTAGAGGCCGTATCCAGATACGATAATGGCCGGCCATTCATCGTTTCCTGTAAGACCGGAAAATCCGCGCGATATATCGATACATCAGACATGATCGACCAACCACTTAGAAATATCTGACAACAATGACTGACGTAAATCTTCGGACGGAATGCGGTCAATGACCTCTGATACAAACGCCATGGTTAGTAATGATCTAGCCGACGCCAGCGGAATGCCCCGCGCCCGAAGATAAAATAAGGCCACCTCATCCAGCTTTCCGGTGGTGGCGCCGTGAGAACATTTGACATCATCGGCATAAATCTCAAGCTCTGGCTTGGTGTCCATTTCCGCATAAGGCGAAAGCATTAAGGTGTTGGATAATTGATATCCATCTGTCTTTTGCGCCGCCTGATGCACATGAACCTTGCCTTGGAACACACCGCGCGCAGAACCTGTTAAAACATTTTTATATGTCTGGTGTGATTGTGTGTGGGGTGCCTGATGTTCGATGGTGATAGTGGTGTCCCCATGTTGTTCCCCGGCCAGCAAATGAACGCCATTAAGGGTACACTGACCGCCGCTACCTTTGATTTCGGCATGGATCTGGTTTCGCACCAACCCTGCCCCCATCATCACGCATACCGCGTCATATCTTGCATCTCTCTCTAAGACGACATGGGTAAAAATCGTGGCGACACCTTGGGCGGATTCTGTGATGATCCGGTGATGATACGCATGACCGCCGGGCTCCACATGAACTTGAACAACCATATTTTTCCAGTAACTTCCGGCGCCACCTAAAAATTCATTCACCGTGATGGTTTCTCCGGCCTTGACGTGAATAATGATCCGTGGGCTTAACATCTGACCTTCCGCCGCGCGGATATCAACATCCGTTGAGGCCGAAATAAACTTGATATCCTGCGTCTGCGCCGCGTTCAAATCCCACAGGGATGTATCGCCATATTGGTTGCATCCGGGTGCGTGGGGTGACAACGGCACTACGCCCTGCCCCCATCCCATCACCGAAGGGGTCAGCGATTTTTTCTTCAGTACCTTATACAGATCGGTGAATTTCCACCGCTCTGATGACACCAAAGGAATATCCGCCAGCGAGATCATGTTAGGCCACATCCTTAAGAATATCGGCATAACCAGACTTCTCGAGCGTCTGCGCCAAATCAGCACCGCCCGTTTTCACAATCCTGCCTTTGGCTAGAACATGCACCACATCCGGTTTAATATAATCCAAAAGACGCTGGTAATGCGTGATCACCAAAAAGGATCGATTGGCCGCGCGGAGTTTATTGACTCCTTCCGATACGATTTTTAAGGCATCGATATCCAGCCCGGAATCAGTTTCATCCAGCACGGCAAACGACGGCGAGAGCATCGCCATCTGAAGAATCTCACTACGTTTCTTTTCGCCGCCCGAAAATCCTGCATTCACGGCTCGCTTCATCATATCGTCTGACATGCCCAGATCTTGCGCTTTGGATTTCATCATTTTCAGGAAATCAATGGCATTCAACTCTGGCTCTCCCCGTGCGACGCGCACGGCGTTAACCGCCGTCTTCAGAAATGTGGTCATCTGAACCCCCGGGATTTCAACCGGATACTGGAACGCCAAAAAAATACCTTTGGCGGCACGGTCTTCGGGGGACAAATCCAGAATGCTCTCCCCGTTCAGCAAGATATCCCCTTGCGTGACCTCATATCCTTCACGCCCCGCCAGAACATACGAAAGCGTCGATTTCCCCGCGCCGTTCGGCCCCATAATAGCATGCACTTGGCCAGCGCCGATCTCAAGATCAAGCCCTCTTAAAATATCCGTATCGCCAATACGGGCATGAAGATCTTTAATGGAAATCATTTGGATTGTCTCAGCCGGATCATCTCAGCCAAAGCCAACAAAATCAAAGGTTGAAACAATCCATTGGCAATACCCACCGTAAAAATAAGCAAGCTATCGTCAATCTGCGCGCCGCGCAGAGAATTCAAAACAGCCTGAATCACGTAGAGGGCAAATAGAAATAGCCCCGAGATTCGTAAGATCGCCACAATGTTCAGTTTATCAAAAAATTTAGTCATGTTTTTTCCTTTTTTAGTAAATGTTAATCTGTTCAATTAATTCCGCGAGTTTGGTATCACGCCGCGTTATTTTGTTGCCGGCATCATGCGTATTCATGGCGATGGTGACCCGGTTATAGGTATTTTCAATCCGGGGGTGATGATCCTGTTTTTCCGCTAGCACACCCACCTGCACAATAAAACCCAATGCTTGGGAAAAATTCTTAAAGGTAAAATCAGCCTCGATTTCAGATCCGCTCACGCGCCACACATCGGTGGTCTCTAGCCAATCTGTTAACTGATCCTGTGATAGGGGCTCCATATCTATGCGACTAGCTTGCATATATCATCTCCCTCAATACGCATCACAGTCCACTCATTCATTGAGCGGGCACCAAGTTTTTTATAAAAATTTATAGAGCTTTCATTCCAATTTAAAACCCACCACTGAATGCGCCCACAATTTTCTCTCAAAGCTCGTTCGGCGAGAACTTTAAAAAAACCCTTACCGATACCTAAACCTCTGTATTCAGGATCCACATATATATCTTCTATATAAATTCCATTCTTACCCTGAAAAGTCGAATAGTTATAAAAACATAAAGCAAAACCTGCAGGCTTGTTGTCAATTTCAGCCAGATAACAAAATGCGCTGGCATTAGGTCCAAACAATGTTTTTCTAATATCGTCTTCACTGGCCGAAACCTCGTGCAATAATTTTTCGTACTCGGCAAGTTCTTTAATAAAATTGAGAATTAATGAGGAATCTTCGTTTTTGGCTTCTCTGTATATAACTTGCGTCATCCCACGCTCCCTTCCAGTGAAATGCTCACCAATTTTTGTGCTTCGACGGCAAATTCCATCGGCAAATGCTGAAGCACTTCCTTACAGAATCCATTCACAATAAGCGCCAAGGCCGCTTCTTCGCCAATCCCGCGTTGCTGACAGTAAAAAAGTTGATCTTCGGAAATTTTGGACGTGGTCGCCTCATGCTCCAGCTGGGCACCCGCATTTTTGCTTTCGATATAGGGAACCGTATGGGCGCCACATTGATCCCCGATCAGCAAGCTGTCACATTGCGTGAAGTTGCGGGCATTATCTGCACCTGCCAGAATTTTTACCTGCCCCCGGTAAGTATTATTGGACTTCCCGGCACTAATCCCCTTTGAGATAATCCGGGACCGGGTATTCGCCCCGATGTGAATCATCTTGGTGCCGGTATCGGCCTGTTGATGGTGATTGGTGATAGCCACAGAGTAGAATTCACCCTGAGATCCCTCTCCCTTTAAAATACACGAAGGATATTTCCACGTAATCGCGGAGCCTGTCTCCACCTGCGTCCAGGAAACACGGGCATTCCGGCCTTCGCATACGGCGCGTTTTGTCACGAAATTATAAATGCCGCCTTTGCCGTTTTCATCACCGGGGTACCAATTCTGAACCGTTGAATATTTAATTTCGGCGTCATCATGAATGATTAATTCTACCACGGCGGCATGCATTTGGTTTTCGTCGCGCATGGGCGCAGTGCACCCTTCGAGATAAGAGACATAGGCTCCTTTGTCGGCAATGATCAGCGTGCGTTCAAATTGCCCGGTATTCTTGGCATTCATGCGGAAATAGGTCGACAATTCCATGGGGCACCGCACGCTCGGCGGGATATAGACAAACGACCCATCCGTAAACACGGCTGAATTCAGGCAGGCGTGTTTGTTATCATGGAACGGCACCACCGAACCCAGATATTTTTGAACCAGTTCAGGACAGCGTTGCACCGCCTCGCTGATGGAACAAAAAATAACCCCGGATTCTTCAAGTTTGGCACGAAACGTGGTGGCCACCGATACGCTATCGAACACGGCATCCACGGCCACCATATTTTCTGTGCCCTGAACACCCGCCAGAATTTCTTGCTCCTTTAAAGGGATTCCCAGTTTCTTGTAAGTCTCAAGCAATTTGGGATCAATCTCATCCAGCGATTTGGGGTTGGCATGAGATTTCGGCGCGGCGTAATAATACGCGTCTTGATAATCTATCGCCGGGACGGAGAGCTTTGCCCAATCCGGCTCTGGCATTTTTTGCCAATGGGCATAAGCTTTGAGACGCCACGCCAACAACCACTCCGGTTCATTTTTCTTGGATGAAATCAGACGAATGATATCTTCAGATAACCCCTTGGGGGCATATTCCATCTCAATGTCCGTTTCAAACCCGGCCGTATAGGTGCCCAGATTTTTGACGGTCTCAATGGTTTCGGCGGTCATATCGGTCATAACATCATGCCCCCGGAAATCATCTGGGTCAGCGTGACTTTTTCCAGTGCCTGACGCATGGCGATATTGACGGGGTTCCATTTGCCCTTCACGGCGCAGTTTTTTTCATGAGCACAGGTGCCGTCTTTTCCGTCGGCGCACGCGGTGAGCGCAAGCGGCCCCTCAAGAACCGTAATCACATCGGCAATACTAATGCTATCAGTGGTTTTATCCAGACGATACCCCCCGCCAGCACCGCGCGTAGATAAAATAATGTGTCCCTTGGCGAGTAATTTGAGAACTTTGGATACCGTCGGTTCCGGC
>CAZZGO010000070.1:0-3898 GCA_964654245.1 uncultured Pseudobdellovibrionaceae bacterium
ACGAAGATAAACGCCGCCGAAATGACGCCCTTGAAAACAGCATTCTGGCCTGGTCTATTCTGGATGGCACGGTGGTGCTGGCGCCGGGTGCCGCGCCGCGCCCTCCGCGTGATATCCCCGCCCCATCATCCAGCGGTGGCGCAGGCACAATCTATGGCGATTATTCGGTCGAAAGCCATATCACGCTGGATGACCTCAACATCATCCGCGCCGAAAAAGAGACATTACTCGAAAATAATAAAATTCCTCTCACCGATGAGATGCGGGAACAACTAAAAGGTCTGATGAAACAAAAAGGAATGGGGTCTAGGGCTTTTCTAACAGCACATCCAGCGATAGCAGAATTAATAAATGAACATATGATTAATAATTGGATAAGCCCTAACTCTAGCATGAAAAATGTTGAAAAGATGACTTGGGAGACAGTCATAACGGCGTTTGAGGCACTCCCCAACGCTGAAATCAAAGAATTAATCCTCTTTACTGATGACATGCGGAGTCGACTAAAAACGCTGATGACTCAAAAAGGAATGAAGTCTAAGGCTTTTATGAAGGCACATCCAGCGATAGCAGAATTAACAAATGCCGCTGTTATCAAAAGCTGGATAGACCCTAACTCTAGCACTAAAAACGTCGATAAAGTCCTCTGGGATGAAGTTATCACCGCATATCGGGAACTTCCAGATGCTGACGTCAAAGAATGGATCCCCCTCACCGATGAGATGCGGGATCAATTAAAAACGCTAATGACCCAAAAAGGAATGGGGTCTAGGGCTTTTGTAACAGCACACCCAGAGATCAAAATATTAACAAATACAAGTATGATTAATAGTTGGATAAACCCTGACTCTGGCGTCAAAAACGTCGATAAATCCGTTTGGGATAAAGTCATCACCGCGTATAAGGCACTCCCGGACACGCAAGTCAAAGAATGGATCACCCTCACCAATGACATGCGGGATCAATTAAAAACGCTAATGACTCAAAAAGGAATGAAGTCTAGGGCTTTTATGAAGGCACATACAGCGATAGCATCGTTAACAAATGCACCTATTATTGAAAGTTGGATAAACCCTGACTCTGGCGTCAAAAACGTCGATAAATCCGTTTGGGATAAAGTCATCACCGCGTATAAGGCACTCCCGGACACGCAAGTCAAAGAATGGATCACCCTCACCAATGACATGCGGGATCAATTAAAAACACTAATGACTCAAAAAGGAATGGCGTCCAGGGCTTTTGTAACAGCACATCCAGGTATCAAAATATTAACAAATAAAAGTATGATTGATAGTTGGATAAGCCCTAACTCTGGCGTCAAAAACGTCGATAAATCCGTTTGGGATAAAGTCATCGCGGCATATGAAGCTCTGCCGGATAAAGTGCCGAACGCAAAAGCGAAACCCGCCTGGGCACCGGCGACCCCCAAGCCTTAAGGCGATCGGGGCAAACGTCCGATCACCCTGTCAAAAAAATCCCGCGAACCCGTGTGTTTTTATCCAATAACTTCTTGGTCTTGTGGATAAAATCAGGGTAAACTCTTGAATAAGCCGTGATTTGCACGGCACCTGCCCGAATCTTAAAACAATATGACAAAAAATATTAAAATTGCCCCCTCGATTCTCTCGGCGGATTTCTCTGCCCTGGGAGAGGCCGTACGCGCCCTTGATGTGGCAGGGGCGGATTACATTCATATCGATGTCATGGATGGGCATTTTGTCCCCAACATCACGTTTGGCCCGCATGTGGTGAAGGCGATCCGTCCCCATTCCGCCAAGATATTTGATGTGCATTTGATGATTGCCCCGGCTGACCCTTATCTCAAATCTTTTGCCGAGGCGGGGGCGGATATTATTACGATCCACCCCGAAGCCGGACCCCATTTGCACCGAAGCCTTCAGACCATCAAGTCGCTGGGTAAAAAAGCAGGTGTCGCGTTGAACCCGGCCACGCCGGTCGATGAACTCGATCATGTCATGGATCTGGTGGATTTGATTTTGGTCATGACCGTCAACCCGGGGTTCGGCGGGCAGAGTTTTATTCCCCTGCTGGATAAAATTTCAGCGGTGAGAAAACGGATCACCGCCACGGGGCGTGATATCGATCTCGAAGTCGATGGCGGGATCACACCTGAGACCGCGCCGCAGGCCATCAAGGCTGGCGCTAATGTTCTGGTGGCCGGAACCGCCGTGTTTAAAGACGGCGCCGATCATTACGCCCGGCATATTGCCGCCTTGCGGGGATAAATCATCATGCCCCAACCCCTCTTGCGTGAGTTTAAACAGACCCTTCAAAAAAACGTCGCGCGCCTTGCCTATAATTCGCTTTTGTATGGCTGGAGCCTGAGCGGCGACATCCCGCGTCAGTTGCTGTTAAAACCGGCTGATCTTTGGCCAGGTCAGGCCGAAAAAGGCCGCTGGCTTATTCATGGCGGCATTTTTACCTTAAGCGACGATCAACTGGCCTTACACAATGCCAACTGGCACCCCGAAGAAGTGTCAGATGCGTGGATACGTCATTTGCACGGGTTTGACTGGCTTCGGGATTTACGCGCGCTCGGCGGAAATTCCGGACGCCTCGCCGCCCGGGCGATGATCGAAAGCTGGATGGATCATCATCACGGCTGGCATGAACTGTATTGGCGGCCAGATATTCTGGGGCGGCGGATTGCCGCATGGCTCACCGCCTATGATTTTTATGGCGAGAGCGCGAGCGCGGAATTTCAAGAACGTCTTTTTCTCTCCCTCTCCCGTCAGGTACGGCATCTGGCGCGCGCCCTTCCGGGAAGTTTGTCGGGATTGCCGTTGCTTCATGCGGTGCGGGGATTGACCTTTGCGGGCGTCGCCCTTGAGGGCAGAGAAGCGCAACTGGAACAAGCTCTCAATCTGCTCGACCGCGAAATTGACCGCCAGATTTCAAAAGATGGTGGCGGGGTCACGCGTCATCCCGGCGACATGATGGAGATATTAAAAATCCTGATTGATCTGCGCGCCACACTGCGTCAGGCGGGCTTCCCTCCCCTTGATAAAATTCAATCCGCCATTGACCGCATGGTACCGGCCTTGCGTTTTTTCCGTCACGGGGATGGGAAATTTTCCCTGTTCAACGGGGCGCAGGAAGGCGAAGACGACACCATCAAATATGTCCTTCTTCAATCCGGGGCACGGGCACGTACCATCTCCTCGCTTCCGAAAACGGGGTATGAACGCATCGCGCTGGGCAAAAGTATTCTCATCATGGATACAGGCCGGGCACCCGCCTATCCCTATGATGTGTCGGCGCATTGCGCGCCACTGGCGTTTGAATGGTCTTATGGGCGCGACCGCGTCTTTGTGAATTGTGGCTCCCATCCCACGCAAGAAGACTGGCAAGACGCCCTTCGGGCAACGCCGGCGCATAATGCACTCACCATCGATCATCGCAATGTGTGTGAAATTCACCGCGACGGCTCCCTCTCGCGCAAGCCGAAAAAAATTGTGGTGAGCCGGGAAGAAAAAAGCGGCGGCATTCTCATTGATGCCTGCCACGATGGTTATCTACCCTTGAGCGGGATTACGCACCGCCGGCGTATTTTCATGGGCGATCAAGGACACGATATTCGCGGGGAAGATAATCTCACCTGCTCGGTGGGTTTGGGGCGCGTGCATACGGTCTCTGTACGGTTTCATCTGCATCCGCGGGTCACAGGGTCGCTGGTCAATGACGGGAAAGACGTTCTGCTCCGCCTGCCGTCGGGCACCGGATGGCGCGTCTCCTGCGAGGGCGCCACTATTGCCCTCGACGATTCCATCTATCTGGGCGAGGGCACCCGCCCGCGCAAAACCAAACAGATCGTGCTGGCCACGCTGATGGACTCTGACTTCAAACAGATCAAATGGGTCTGCCAGAAGGAATAAGA
>CAZZGO010000070.1:3998-7302 GCA_964654245.1 uncultured Pseudobdellovibrionaceae bacterium
TATGAACATACGCACCCCCCTCTCGCTCCTTGATAAAGGACTCCAAGTCATCCTCCACCCCGTCATTGACCTGTTCCGCGCGCCGGAGCATGTCACCTATTACCCTTCCTATAGACATTATCGTTACAATAACGGCATCCCCCTGCGGGCGGAGCATATGCACCGCCGGCGATAAAAAAATCCACGGAACGAACTAGACAAATCCGGTCTCACCTATGGCTAAGTCTTTGAAATCATATGTCTGTCAGTCCTGCGGGTCTGTCTCCTCGAAATGGTCGGGGAAATGCGAATCCTGCGGTACCTGGAACAGCATGACCGAAGAAACGATGGAGGCCACCATCCCCAAAGGCATGACCAGCGGAAAAAAAAGGGAAGGGTTTGGAATTTCATTCCCTTATCCGCGAAGGCCAAACGAAACTTTATCGCCATCTCACGGGTATCGCGGAATTTGACCGCGTCACCGGGGGCGGCATGGTGCCGGGATCGGCTCTGTTAATTGGCGGTGACCCGGGGATCGGAAAATCCACACTCCTGCTTCAGGTTGTCTGCCGCATGGCAGTGTCGGGGAAACGATGCCTATATATTTCAGGCGAAGAAGCCGTAGATCAGGTGCGCCTGAGAGCAGAGCGACTTCAAATGAGCCACGCGCCCGTAGAACTGGCCTCGGCCACGTCTGTACGCGATATCATCGCCAGCATGGACGGCGGCACGCGGCCCGTTGATCTGATGGTCATTGATTCCATTCAAACCATGTATGTCGATAACGTCGAAAGCGCACCTGGCACCGTGACACAAGTCCGGGCAAGTGCACAGGAAATCATCCGCGCCGCCAAGAAAAAAAATATCATCGTCCTGTTCGTGGGACATGTCACCAAAGAAGGCCAGATCGCAGGTCCCCGCGTTCTGGAACATATGGTCGATGCCGTCATGTATTTCGAAGGCGACCGGGGACATAGCTTCCGGATTCTGCGCAACGTCAAAAACCGTTTTGGTGCGACCGATGAAATTGGGGTCTTTGAAATGGCCGAAGAAGGTTTGGTGGAGGTGTCAAACCCCTCTGAACTTTTTCTGGCGCAACGTCAGGATCACATCGCTGGAAGTGCCGTGCTGGCGGGACTCGAAGGTACACGGCCTGTCTTGGTCGAAGTGCAGGCACTGGTTGCCCCCTCGCCTCTTGGCACCCCGCGCCGCGCGGTGATCGGCTGGGATTCAAACCGTTTGGCCATGGTGCTCGCGGTACTCGAGGCACGGTGCGGCCTCACCCTCTCCGGTTCTGACATTTTCCTCAACATCGCGGGGGGGCATTCGTATTACGGAACCGGCCGCAGATTTGGCTGTCGCCGCCGCGCTCATTTCCTCTCAAACCGGTATTCCCATTCCCCATGACATGGTTTTTTTTGGCGAAGTGGGACTGGCCGGGGAAATCCGCGCCGTCTCTCAACCCGATCTCCGGATGAAAGAGGCAGAAAAACTCGGCTTTACCCAAGCCGCCTATCCCAAACGCCCGCACCGCAAAGGCGACACCAAGACCCCCTCGCGTCATACCAGCCTGAAGGGAAAAGAAATCACCCATCTCGAAGATCTGGTCGCGTGGCTTACCCCCACCCGCAAGGCGGCCTGACATGGTGCGATTATCTATGGTGTGAGAGTCTATCACCATGTGCCTATCGCCATCAGCGCCACGGACTTGAGGTCATGACGACCTCTCCTAATATTAAATTATGTATAATATTGAGCCGTGATATCAACCGCTTTCAACCTTGCATTTACAGGGGGCATTCCCTATCTATAACAAATGATTATCGACATCGTGGTGGGTGTGGTCGCGCTTCTCTCGGCCTTGATTTCCTTTATGCGGGGTTTTATCCGCGAAGTACTCACGATCGCAGGGGTGATTGGCGGTCTGGCGGCGGCCTATTTCTGCGGGCCTTGGCTCTCCCCCATCTTTAGAAACTGGCTTGATGTCGGGGTGGAAGGCAAACCCCAAAAACTGTTTGATATTGTCCCGATGTCGATTGTGGCCGATGCGTCGGCTTATGGTGCCATCTTTGTCATCGTGGTCATTATCCTATCGGTCGTCAGCCATTTTATGTCCGGCGCGGCCAAAGCCATGGGCTTGGGTCCTATCGACCGCACCATGGGCGTGATTTTCGGGCTGGCACGCGCACTTATTCTTCTGGGATTACTATATCTGCCGTTCCATTTGTTAATGGACAAAGAAACCAAGGACGAAATTTTCAAAGACTCCCGTACACACTACCTAATCGAAAAAACAGCTGAATTTATTGCTGGCTTTTTACCTGATTCAGATGATGTGGAAGAAAGCAAAGACAAAGCCGTCAACGATATTAAAGATAAATTGATGGAACAAAATATTCTGGCAGATGATAAAAAGACAGACGATCAAGTCAAAGGGGACATGCCGTCCTCTTCTGAACCGCCGCCGGCCAAAACAGAAACCGAAGGGTACAAGGAACAACAACGGGAAAAAATGAACAAACTGTTCGAACAACCTGTTTACAACCAATAAACAAAAAGAAAAGGTGTGATCATGACTGCGGCTCCGTTTGATGATGATAAACTCCACGAAGAATGCGGCGTGTTTGGTATTTACGGACACCCCGAAGCATCGGCCCTAACGGCATTGGGGCTTCATGCGCTTCAACATCGGGGACAAGAAGCCTGCGGCATCGTCACATGGGACGGGGAAGATTTTTTTGCCCACCGCGCCTTGGGGTTGGTTGATTCAACCTTCAGCGACCCCGGCGTGATTGAAAAACTCAAAGGCCATATCGCAATCGGGCATAATCGTTATTCCACCACAGGCGGATCTTTTCTACGTAACGTCCAGCCTTTTTATGGGGATTTATCTTTTGGCGGTTTTGCCGTGTGTCATAATGGTAATCTGACGAATGCCCAAAGCCTGCGTGAGTCTTTGGTGGGCAATGGATCACTGTTTCATTCGACTTCCGATACCGAAGTCATACTTCATCTGATGGCGTTGTCGAAAAAACCATCCATTCTTGAAAAACTCACGGAGACCTTAAATCATATTCAAGGCGCATTTTCCTTGGTGGCCTCGGTGGGCGGCATGCTGGTGGGGGTGCGAGATCCTTTAGGCATTCGCCCGCTGGTTCTGGGTAAATTAGGTTCGGCCACGGTGTTGGCGTCTGAAACCTGTGCGTTCGATATTATTGGCGCCGAATATGTACGGGATATCAAACCCGGGGAAATGGTTCTTATTGATGATAAGGGCCTGCGCTCGCTTCAGCCTTTTACCAAATCCGGGGATCGTTTTTGTATC
>CAZZGO010000071.1:0-7174 GCA_964654245.1 uncultured Pseudobdellovibrionaceae bacterium
CTATCGCAACTTCGCCACCAAATTATGGAACGCGACCCGTTACTGTGAAATGAATAATGCGTTGCCGCGAAATTCTTTTGATCCTTTGACTGTTAAAAACCCAATTAATAAATATATTCTTTTCTGGTTGGAGCAGACTGAGAAGCTGATACAGAGCCATATAGAAGAATATAAATTCAATATGGCCGCACATCAGATTTATATTTTCGTATGGTCAGAGTTTTGCGATTGGTACCTTGAGTTTACAAAGCCTATTCTCGCAGGCGCAGATGAACAGTTGAAAGAAGAAACACGTGCTACAACTGGTTGGGTTTTAGAGCAGATACTATTTATCCTAAATCCTTTCATGCCCTTTATTACAGAAGAATTATTTGCCAACATTCGTGAAAGAAAGATTGGCGAAAATATTTTATCGTCTTCTTGGCCAGACTATAGCCCTCTTACACAGATTGACAGTTATAGTGCGGTCAATGATATGCAGTGGGTTAAAGAAGTTGTTTCTGAAATTCGTTCCGTGCGTGCGGATATGAATGTTCCGGCGGGGGCAAAAATTGACTTGTTGGTCAAGGATGCGTCACCTGAAACGGCAGACCGTTTGAAACGGTATGAGATGATCTTAAAACAAATGGCGCGGCTAAGCTCAATAGGGCAAACAGATACACCGCCTAAACAGGCCATTAAGTCTGTCATTCACGAAGCGACCTTTATTTTGCCTATCGCCGAGTTAATTGATCTGGACAAGGAGCGGGCACGCCTGACCAAGCAGATTGATAAATTAAAACAGGATATCGGTAAGATTGATCAGAAACTGCAAAATCAGGAATTTGTGGCGAATGCCCCCGAAGACATTATTGCCGAACAGAAATCACGCCGAAGCGAAGCGCAGGGATTGATCGCCAAGCTATCGGCGGCACTTGATCAACTGGCCGCATAAAAAGTCATGAAAAAAGCCGCCCAAGGGCGGCTTTTGAATAACACATGACAACGATTACTTCTTCTCTTCGCTTCCGAACAGATTGCCGTATTTGTTGTTGAATTTCTTCAGCTGAGCTTTTTCGATCACTTTTTGTGTGCCGCCTTGCCATGCTGGATGGTTCAGGGGGTCGATATCCAGACGAATGGTGTCACCTGCCTTGCCGGTACAGCTACGGGATTTATATGTCGTGCCATCGGTCAAAACGATGTTAATTTCGTGATAATCGGGGTGAATGTCTGCTCTCATCATGATATTCCTTATCTTATTGCCGCGTTTTATAGGATGTTTAGGGAAAGATTGCAAGATAATGTGGTGGCTTTCGCATAAATTTGATCAAAAAAGGCCTTTTTTAAAGGTGCGTCAACGGGTTATGGGGGCTATTCGGGGCTTTTTTGACGGGCAGGGGTTTGATGCCGTCGAAACCCCGATTCTTCAGATATGCCCCGTGATGGATGCCCATATTCGCGCCTTTGCCACCGATCAACGGGGGGTGGATGGGCAGGTGTTTCGTACCATGTATCTGCATACCAGTCCTGAATTTGCGATGAAAAAACTGATGGTGGCGGGGGTAAAAACCCTCTACCAGATCTGTCCGGTGTTTCGAAATGCCGAAGGCTCGGCGCGTCATTCCCCTGAATTTACGTTGCTGGAATGGTATCGCGCCGGGGCGGATTACACCCACATCATGACGGACTGCGAAGATTTGCTTCGGGTCGTGGCGCAGGCGGCCGGGATCACGCATTTTCGTTACCGGGATGTGACGTGCGATCCTTTTTTGCCGTGGGAACGACTAAGCGTTGTCGATGCGTTTCAGCACTATGCGGGCATTGACCTGAATGCGGTGTTGAGTAATACCTCTGCTTTTTTAGAACAGGTAAAATCTTTGGGGCTTCATGCCACGCCAGAAGATGGCTGGGATGATTTATTTTTCCGGGTGATGGATGCCCGTATCGAACCGTATTTGGGGATGCGTTCACCCACCATTTTATATGATTATCCGGTGTCTATGGCGTCGCTTTCCCGGCGTAAAAATGATGACCCCCGGTATGCCGAACGGTTTGAACTTTATGTCTGTGGTATTGAACTAGCGAATGCCTTTTCTGAATTGACCGATGCCGGGGAGCAGGTGAAACGGTTTCAAACCGAAATGGATATCAAGGAACGGCTCTATGGCGAGCGATATCCGGTCGATCAGGACTTTATTTCAGCCCTTGAGCATGGCATGCCGGAAAGCGGGGGAATTGCCTTGGGCGTGGACAGGCTGGTGATGTTATGTGCCGGGACAGATGATATCGACAATGTCTTATGGTGCGGTAAACCTTAATCAGGTTTTCGGTTGTCATTGGCCGGCACGGGGCAGGGGTTGCGCGGAATATTGACAGGATACGCGGTCACGACATCATCTTTTTCCCGGTCTAGAACCACCCGAACCTTGACGCCTTCGACCATTTTCTGAGCGGTGAAATATCCATTACTTTGTTGCCGCCAATCCAGATTATCGTTAGCGGCCAGCGAGGTCACAACCGAGATGATTTTTTCTTCATTCCAGTTTTGGGGAAATTCAGATTTGCACGGTTTCCCTGTTCCAAACATATGGCCGCCGCCCCGGTGATCTCCTTGTAAAATATGCACCCGCGCCCGGGGAGAAATCATATTGTCTGATATCTGAACGGCTTGGGGCTCATCACGGACTACCCATGAACGCACATCCGCCCAAGTGAGGGCACCTGACCCAAAGGCCAAAATCAGAAGAATAAGTAACAACCCCTTTTTGGTGCCAAACATCGGCGAGACCTATTCTTTAGGCGGCCTTGGAACCGGCAGGTCTTTCGGCTAGTGATTTCCCGGCGGATCTTAAATCGGCGAAGGCTTCGTCCATGCGTTTGACCAGACCTTTTTCGCCCACGCGAAGCCATTGGCGTGGATCATATTGTTTTTTATACGGCGTCCCGGTTTCGGGATCGATCTGATATTTGAAGGCGTTGGCATTGTCTTCAACGTATTTGCCAATCGATTCAGCAAACGCAAACTGCGTATCCGTGTCGATATTCATTTTGAAAACACCATAGCCCAAAGATTCGGCAATTTGCGATTTATCGGATCCAGAACCACCATGAAATACCAGATCCAGCGGGTTGGCCTTAAGCCCATGCGTTTTTTGGACAAGAGCCTGAGAGTTTTTCAAAATATCCGGGCGCAACTTGACGTTACCGGGGGCATACACGCCATGAACATTTCCAAATGACGCCGCAAGCGAAAAATGCCCGATTGGCGAAAGGGTTTCATACGCCAGCAAACAATCCTCAGGCTGGGTATATAATTTAGCGTTATCAATATCATCTGATCCCACGCCGTCTTCTTCACCGCCTGTGACGCCCAGTTCAATCTCGATACTCATCCCCAGCGGGACAACACGTTTTAAAATGCGTGCACATTCATGGAGGTTTTCCTCGATGGGTTCTTCAGACAGATCAATCATGTGGGATGAAAATAATGGGAAGCCTCGTTTTTTAAAGAATTCTTCTCCATAGGTTACGAGGGCATCAATCCACGGTAGTAATTTTTTATTGGCATGATCGGTATGAAGAATAACGCATACCCCATAATGTTCGGCCAATGCATGGACATGAAGCGCGGCAGAGACCGCGCCCAGAACCTTGGCCTGAAACGAATCCGGCAGTCCTTTGCCCGCATAAAACTCCGCGCCGCCATTCGATAATTGAATAATGACATCGGATTTATTTTTATGCGCTGATTCCAAAACCGCATTGATAGTGTTGGTGCCCGTGACATTGACAGCCGGAAGGGCGTATTGCCCGTCCTTGCACGCCTTCAGGAGTGTTTTGTAATCTTCGCCCCAGACAACACCGGGTTTTAAACGTGACATGATTGATCCTTTTATCTGCTTTTTATTATGCGGCCTTTGAATTGGCGGCATACCCCACTTTGTGCATGTGCGCGGCTGTATCCAGCATGCGGTTTGAAAAACCCCATTCATTGTCATACCAGCTCATGACCCGAACCATCTTGCCATCAATGACCTTGGTGCCATCATAGGAAAAGATGGATGAATGTGAATCATGGTTGAAATCGCTGGACACCAACGGTTCATCATAGGCGTTCAAGATGTTTTTCATGTCGCCCAAAGCTTTTTTAATCGCCCCGTTCACTTCTTCGGCGGTGGTGGCACGCTTGGCGATAAATTTTAAATCCACCAAAGATACGTTGGGTGTTGGCACACGGATGGCGACCCCATCCAGCTTGCCTTTTAATTCCGGCAGAACTTTGCCCACGGCTTTGGCCGCTCCCGTGGATGTCGGGATGATGTTGGCCGCGGCGGCACGGGCGCGGTGCAGGTCTTTGTGGAACGTATCGACCGTGTTCTGATCCCCAGTGTAAGAATGAATGGTGGTCATGAATCCGCTTTCGATCCCAATAGCATCATTCAACACCTTGGCAATCGGTGCCAGACAGTTTGTCGTGCAGGACGCGTTGGATACGATCAAATGTTCTGCTTTAAGCTTGTCTGAATTGACCCCGAAAACAACCGTAATATCTTCGTCTTCAGCCGGCGCCGAGATCAAGACTTTTTTAGCCCCCGCCTGAAGATGCAATGCCGCTTTATCTTTTTTCGTGAAGATTCCTGTGCATTCAAACACAATATCAACGCCCAGCTTGCCCCAGGGTAAATTGGCCGGATCACGCTCTTGAGAGACGAAAATTTTCTGTTCGTTGATGACCAGTGTTTTATCGTCGGGGGATTCAACCGAAAATGGGAACCGTCCATGTACCGTGTCGTATTTTAACAGGATCTTGTTGGCTTCGGTCGTGGCCAGATCGTTGATCCCGACCAGTTCAATGTCCTTACGGCCTGATTCATATAACGCTCTGCAGACCAGACGCCCAATGCGTCCAAACCCATTAATAGCAACTTTCACTGTCATGTTTTTCTCCGTTTAAAATGGTGTCGTAGTAAAGACCCGAGGGGGTTATGATGCAATCAAAAAACGCACCCTTCCTCTATAATATGGAATTAAATACGTGTTTTGACCGCAGACACAATCGCCTGCGCCGTTATGCCGAAATGGGCATAAAGTTTTTCGGCCGGGGCGGAATCGCCAAAACTATTCATCCCAATGAAAATACCGTGAGGCCCAATTAAGGAATCCCATCCCTGACGCACCCCGGCCTCAATCGCAATTTTGATAGATTTGTTACAGATCAATGACTGGATATATTCTCCGTCCTGTTCCCACAACAGATCAAGGCAAGGCACAGAGACCACGCGCGTGCTTTGCCCTAACTGTTCAGCGGCCTCAAGAGCCAGATGGACTTCCGACCCCGTGGCGAAAATCGTCACGGCAGGATCACCTTTTGACTCTTTTAAGATATATGCCCCCTTCGCCGACATATTTTCCGCGCGATCCGAACATACAGACGGCACATTCTGGCGCGACAAGGCCATGACAGCCGGGGCATTTGTTTTCTGAAGAGCCAATGCCCAGCACTCAGCCGTTTCCACCCCATCACAGGGACGATACACGTAACAATTCGGGATCGCACGAAGGGCGGCAAGATGTTCGACGGGTTGGTGCGTGGGGCCATCTTCGCCTAAACCAATAGAGTCATGGGTCATGACGTGAATGACCCGCTGTTTCATCAGCGCGCCCAGCCGTATGGCCGGACGTGAATAATCGGCAAATTGTAGAAATGTTCCGGCATAAGGAATAATACCCCCATGAAGAGCCATGCCGTTCATGATGGCGGCCATACCATGTTCGCGCACACCATAATTGATGTAGTTACCGCCATAGTTTTTGGCCTCAATGACTTTAGAGGCTTTGACCTTGGTATTATTTGATCCCGTCAGGTCAGCCGAGCCGCCCACCATGGCCGGAAACGCCGCCACCAGTTTTTCAAGACATTCACCCGAAACAACGCGCGTGGCCTTTTTGGGTTTGTCGGCGGCGAAAGTTTTTTTAAGTTCTGCGGTGATCGCTTCTAAATTTGGTAGGGAGATTGGCTCGTCTTTGCCGCCTTTGGATACCCATGCCTGATAGGCCTTGTTTCCTTGTGCGCCGACATGTCGCCACATGGATAAAATCTGCCCCGGGATTTCAAAGGGGGCATAAGGCCAGTTAAGATTTTTTCGGACGCCCGCAATTTCGGCATCATCCGTAATCGCGCCATGTGCTTTGGGCTGTGATTCCAAGGTGGGGCAACCGAACCCAATTTTCGTTTTACAGCAGATTAACGTAGGTGCCGAAGATGACTGCGCCTTGATAATGGCTTGCTCGATCGCGGTATGGTCATGACCATCAATTGAAAGAATATGCCATCCATAGGCTTCAAACCGTTTGACCGTGTTGTCAGAGAAGGTCAGATCAATCATGCCGTCAATCGTGACATTATTATCATCATAAAACGCAATGAGTTTATTGAGCTTGAGATGTCCCGCCAGCGAGCAGGTCTCATGGCTGATACCCTCCATCAAGCATCCATCCCCCAAAAACACATAGGTGTAGTGGTTGACGTGATCGTCGCCATGGCGGGCATTTAAAATACGTTCGGCCAGCGCAAATCCGACGGCATTCGAAATCCCCTGACCCAGCGGGCCCGTCGTGGTTTCAATCCCGCAGGAGACATCGACTTCCGGGTGCCCCGGTGTTTTGGCATGAAGCTGACGGAAATTTTTTATCTCCTCAAGCGTCATCTTGCTGTATCCCGTCAGGTAATTGAGCGCGTATAAAAGCATCGATCCGTGACCGTTTGACACGATCAATCGGTCACGATCCGGCCAATGTGGGTTCTGGGGGTCAAATTTAAAAAATTTGGAATAAAGAACCGCCGCGATATCGGCCATCCCCATGGGCATGCCGGTATGTCCTGAATTGGCTTTTTTCACCGCATCTAAGGCCAGCACCCGAATGGCATTGGCCATGAGGGATAAATCAAGCTGGGGCATCGTTTCGGCAGACGTGGCTTTGGCGGCATTCGACATGGGTTTTATGATCCTTAGGTTACAAATTCGGCCTACAATGCCGCCCAAATAGGCATTGGTCAACCTACACGGGGGTGTTCTGATAAAAATTATGGACAATTTTGCGGTCATGCTTGACGGGGGGGCGGGGGTGACCATAATGGGGGCGTATTTACCCCTTATCAGGAGATGACGTGTGAGCGCCGGTATTCAAAACG
>CAZZGO010000072.1:0-7143 GCA_964654245.1 uncultured Pseudobdellovibrionaceae bacterium
TCCGGGAATCTTTATACGCCATGCTGATTATTCTTGCCGTGTCAATTCTTCTGGTGATTTTGGTTGCCCGGAATTTAAGTGCCCCCTTAACCCGCATGGTTGAGGCCATGAAAAAACTGGCTAATGGGGACAATGACACAGTGGTTCCCGGCTTAGGACGTGGGGACGAAATCGGGGATATGGCGTCTGCCGTTCAGGTCTTCAAGGAAAATGCCCTTGAGATGGAACGTCTGACCGCCGAGCAAGAACGTCTGAAGAAACAAGCCGAAGAAGACAAAAAAATCGCCATGAACAAAATGGCCGATGATTTTGATGAGCGTACGGCAGATGTCATTGCCGCGCTAGCCAGTGCGTCAACGGAACTTCAGGCGTCCGCCACGCAAATGAACAAGGCGTCGGATCAGACATCTGAGATTTCAAATACGGTGGCCGCCGCCGCCACACAGGCCGACGCCAACGTCCAGACCGTTGCCGCCGCCACCGAGGAATTGACGGCGTCATCCCAAGAAATCGCCAGCCAGATTAGTCTTGTCGCGAACATGGCGACAGGGGCATCACGCGACGCTGAAAGCACCAGCGTCGAAGTTAAAAAACTTCAGGAAATGGCAGATTCCATTGGGGAAGTCGTTGGCGCCATCAAGGATATTGCCGAACAGACCAATCTTTTGGCGTTGAATGCGACGATCGAAGCCGCCAGAGCGGGTGAGGCCGGAAAAGGCTTTGCTGTGGTGGCCGACGAAGTTAAAAAACTGGCCAATGAAACGGCACAGAAAACAGAGCAGATTGATGAGCGCGTGTCCCGTATTCAGTCAGCCATCCATGGCAGTGTCACCGCTATGGAAAAAATCATCAATAGCGTTAAAAAGATCGATGAGGCAACAACATCTGTCACGGCGGCCGTCGAAGAACAGAATGCGGCGACGGCAGAAATCGGGCGTAACGTGGCCGAAGCTTCTGTCGGTACACAGCAAGTTTCCCAAAATATCATCGTGGTTAAAAACACGGCGGTAGAAACCGGTCAAGCCTCGCGCACCGTGTTAGACGCGGCAGGTGAACTTTCCGTGCTGTCCACTGATCTGAAAACACAGGTCGATCTGTTCTTGTCAGAAATCAGAAGCAAATAAATCTTTCGTCATACTCATAAAAAAGCGCCAAAATCGGCGCTTTTTTTATGTCAGATAGCCTTTAATTTTATCAAACACATCACGAAACATGCGTTCAGTCAGGCGTCCCGTGTTCGTATTATAACGCGAACAATGATAACTATCGATCAGCAGAATATCCCCGATCCGGTGCGCCGCCCCATGGGCAAATTTATACGCTGAGGCTTTTTGCCCCAACGCTTTTAACACGGCATTATGTGACACCAGACCCAAAGATAAAATCACTTTCAAATTATTCATCGCCAAGATTTCATTTTTTAAAAAGGGTAGGCAATTCGATATTTCATCCCCGGTAGGTTTGTTTTCCGGCGGCACACATTTGACCGCATTGGTAATGCGGCAATTGATAAGCGTTAGCCCATCATCTGCCCGTTCCTGATACACACCGCGCGCCCAGCCATAGTCAATCAAGGTCGTATAGAGTAAATCCCCTGCCCAGTCCCCTGTGAAGGGACGACCTGTAAAATTGGCTCCCTGAAGCCCCGGCGCCAACCCTACAATCAACAACGCAGAATCGAGCGCGCCAAAGGGCGGTACCGGCGCGTTATGCCGATCCGGATAAGTGGCACGGTTTTTCTGACGATACGCCACCAGCCGCGGGCAGATCGGGCAGTTCAGACCAGGACAGAGCGGCGCAGGAGAGGACATAAAATATTCTTTCAGCAGAAGGGCTTAATTCAAAGGATACCGGGATCATAGAATTTTTTTTTCGGGCGTCAATCAAAGCCTTGAAGGCACAGTGGCGTCTTCGTTTGAAAAACACTTGAATATCAGGGGTAAAAAGCCTATAAACCCCCATCTTCGTTGATTTTTTTGACCCATTTTTGACCCTAAGGACATACCCATGGCACGCGTGACCGTTGAAGACTGCATTGAAAAACTCCCCAACCGGTTTGAACTGGTCATGGTGGCAGCACAGCGCGCACGCAAAATTGGGTCTGGTTCTGCCCTGACGCTGGATCGGGACAATGATAAAAACCCGGTTGTGGCTTTGCGCGAAATTGCCGAAGAAACTGTGTCGATTGATGACCTGAAAGAAGATCTGGTGCGCGGCAAACAAAAAATCATTGCCATGGATGATGACGGAGCCGATGTCATTGACATGATGGACGGTGAGCAGGAATGGACAGCCCTGTCCCGCGATGATGCCAAAATCGATATGGCCGCCGATGATGACGAAGAGGGTGACATCGCCGAAGAAGACACGGGTCTGGGCGATCTGGCCGGCGAAACCGACAAAGACTAATTTATTCGATTTTCACGAAAATGTTTAATAGGGATCATCCGGCGGGTCACTTTGGCCATGTCCGGTTTTTGGTCTGAGGGGTCTGGCGAAACTTGTACCGCTTCCGGCGCCCATACCCACGGGGCCGTTCATCACCGGCATCATCGCGGGCGTGGCAGGTATTTTAGGCGCGACTTCCAGCAATCGCTGACGCACCAATTGCGGCACATATTGAAGGTCGGCAGGGTTCATCCCGCGCAGAACGCAGGCCGAACTCTGCTCATCCCCCAGGTCTTCGCGGTGGATGGGTTGCGCGGCCACAGCTCTTTTCATAAATTGTTCAAAGCCAACCAGCGATAATCTGGGTTTTTTTAAAATTGGCGATCCCCCCCCAAAAGAACCTCCATAGGGGTCATTGAGATACATCAAGGGAACTTCGGCAGTTTCGGCTACCCTGCCGTCTGACAGGCTACTGACGAACATCCGGTGCGAAAATAACAACATGTCCCGGTGTTCTTCTTCGATCGGAATATTCAGATGAAGCGTATCCCCACTGGAAAATTCAAGCGTGATATCGAGGGTCTGCGCGTCCAGAATAATTCCGGCCACACCCCGCCCCAGCGGACTGTCACACAACAGGCCACTTTCACCATAAGGGGTCAGGAAAAGATCGATATTCACCTTGGCATCCTTTTTCCGCTATAAGAAGTAACCGAATTATAGGACAGAAAGCAAATAACCATAAAATGTGCGGCATTACCGGATATTTAAGCCTTGAAACAGCCCCCGACCGGGGGGCGATGACGGCACATGCCATGGCCATGCAAACCGCCATTGCCCACCGGGGGCCAGATGATTTTGGCCTGTGGCAAGACCCGGATGTACCGTTGGTGCTGGCGCAACGACGTCTGGCGATTATCGATCTGTCCCCCGGTGGACATCAGCCCATGATCTCTCACTCCGGGCGACATGCCGTGATCTTCAACGGCGAAATTTATAATTACCGTGATTTAAAATCTGACCTACAAAAACAAGGCCGCCACTTTTCATCCGAAAGTGATACCGAGGTTTTGCTGGAAGCCATCGAAACATGGGGCTTAGAACACGCCCTCACACGGATATCCGGTATGTTTGCCATTGTGTTGTGGGATAAACAAACGCGTACGATTCATTTTGTTCGAGACCGATTTGGTAAAAAACCTCTCTATATCGGGTGGGCAGGACAGAATTTATTATTTTCATCTGAACTGAAATCTTTTCATGCGCATCCGGCCTTTGTTCCCCAAATCAATCCTGACATTGTTGCGCTGTATATGCGCTATGGGTATGTGTGCGCGCCGTATGCCATTTTCAAACAGGTCTGGCAGGTGTTACCGGGCACATGCCTGTCCTTGGCGGTGGATCATCTTTCCCCCGGACAGGCTCTACCTGAAAAAATGCTGTCTTTTTGGCATTTCCCCAGCGTCGTCAATACCGGGAAAAAAAACCTTTTCCTACAGGATGAAGCACAGGCAACCGCACAATTTGAATCCTTACTCACCGGGTGCGTTGCACAACGCATGATTTCGGATGTGCCCTTGGGTGCATTTTTATCTGGCGGGATTGATTCATCACTGGTGGTGGCTTTGATGCAAAAAATGGCCACCGCACAAAAACAGGCACCCGTGAAAACATTTTCCATTGGCTTTCATGAAAAATCATATGACGAAGCCGCCCATGCCAAAGCCGTGGCCGCACATCTGGGGACGGATCACCGTGAATTTTACGTGAGCGCACAAGACGCCCTCAACGTTATCCCCCAGTTACCCGATATTTATGACGAACCTTTTGCCGATTCATCGCAGATCCCCACCTATCTTTTATCCAAACTGGCGCGGGAACACGTGACCGTTGCCTTAACCGGAGATGGCGGGGACGAAATTCTGGGGGGGTACCAACGTCACACACATATTCCGGCGGTGTGGCGTAAAATTGGATGGATGCCCGCGATACTGCGCCGGGCGGCGGGTCACGTGGCACAGTCTATTCCTGAAAAAATATATAATACGCTTCATCCCGGCTACCCCCAATTTGGACGGCGTATGCATCGTCTTGCCTATCTGGTGGGATTAAAAAACCCGGTCGATGTCTATGCCTATCTGGTGGGCGCATGGCCACAGGTGGATAGGTTGGTGCCGGGCGGTCATGTCCCCTTAATCCCCCTGTGTGATCCTGATTGGCAGGCAGATGGTTTAAGCTTTGCTGAAAAAATGATGTATGGCGATAGCCTGTCTTATCGCCCCAATGATTTGATGGTCAAGGTTGATCGTGCGTCGATGGCCGTGGCCTTAGAAACCCGGGCACCGTTGATGGATCATACGCTGGCTGAATTCGCCTGGACATTGCCGCATCACATGAAAGTCAAAGGCATGACGGGCAAATGGATATTACGGCAGATTTTAAAACAATATGTGCCGCCCTCGCTCTATGAACGTCCTAAAATGGGCTTTGGGGTGCCGGTGAATGAATGGCTCCGTGGATCCTTGAAATCATGGGCAGGCGATTTGCTCTCCCCGGAACGTATCCGCGCACAGGGGATCTTAAACACCGATCTGATTCAAACCGCTTGGGACAATCATCAAAAAGGAATTGTCGTCGATGCCAACGCCACGCAATTATGGTCCGTTTTGATGTTTCAGGCATGGTATGACCGCTGGATGAAAGGATCATCATGAAAATCGCCATTACAGGATCTGAAGGCTTTATCGGAAGCCGCCTTGCCCGCAAACTCACACAGGCCGGTCATCAAATCGTACCGATCGATACGGCGGGCACCGCCCCCATTGATCTGCTGGATCAAGACGCATTAACGCGCGCGCTCTCTGGGTGCGATGCCGTGTATCATCTGGCGGCGGCTCACCGGGATGATATTTTTCCCAGATCCACTTATTATGATGTGAATGTCACGGGCACACAGAATATTATTCAATCAGCAAAAAAAAACGGCATCAGCCGCATTATTTTTACCAGCAGTTTTGCCGTTTATGGGTTGTCGGCACAAACACCTGATGAATGCACGCCGCCGGCCCCGTTCAATGATTATGGCCACAGTAAACTTGCGGCGGAACATGTTTTAAAAAAATGGGCAGAAGAATCCCCAGATCACAGGCTGACGATCATTCGTCCTGTCGTTGTATTTGGTGAGGGAAACCGAGGAAATGTTCATACCTTGATTGACCAGATTGCCCGGCAAAAATTTTTAATGATCGGGTCAGGAAAAAATAAAAAATCTCTCGCCTATGTTGACAATGTGGTTGATTTTTTAGCACACACACTTGGTTTTTCACACCAAATAGGGCTGTACAATTATGCGGATAAGCCAGATTTGACCACCGAGGAAATGATTTCGCTCATCTGTACCCGGCTCTCTGTCGCGCTTCCGAAAATTCGTCTGCCATATGTGGCCGGACTGGCGGGTGGATATATGTTTGATGGATTATCCAAAGTCACCGGCAAACGTTTTCCGATTAGTTCTGTCCGAATTCAAAAATTTTGTGCCGATACCACCTGCTCCGCCGAAGCATGCCGGAAAACAGGTTTCACCCCGTCATTTTCTCTGTCGGACGGATTAAACCGGATGATTGAGTCTGATTTTATTCAATCGGCGCGTCCTGTGAAGACAGCATGACAAAGCCCGTCACTTTTTTAATGATTCTGAATGATCTGGACTGGTTCTGGTCACATCGTTTGCCGCTGGCGCACGCCATACAGGCCAAAGGTTGGAGACTTCATCTGGCCACGGCACGCGCGCCGCAAGACCCAGAGATCACCCAAAAAAATATTATCCCGCATGATATCCCCGCTCATGGACATTCCTTGAACCCCTTGTCCCATATCAAGATTGTCTGGGAAATCGCGCAGGTTATACGACGGGTAAAACCTGATATTTTGCACGCGATTACGCTTCGGCATGCGCTTTATGCCGGGCTGGCGGCACGGCTGAGCCCATCCTGCCCGGTCGTTTTTACAATCGCTGGTTTGGGCACGTTATTCACGCATGATGACGTGCGATCACGACTTTTACGGGCGATGGTTTTACCCGTTTTAAAACTGGCTTTTGCCCGGCCAGATGCATGGATTATTTTTCAAAACCCGGATGATCAGCGCGCTTTTTTAAATTTAAAAATCGTCAGGTCTGAACAAACATGTGTCATCCGCGGATCAGGGGTAGATATCACGGCTTTTGCCTTTACCCCTGAACCTTCGCTAGCGCCGCCTCGCATTTTATTTCCGTCCCGCCTGTTGAAAGAAAAAGGTATTTTTGATTTCGTGGCCGCCGCGCAGATCATCAAACAAAAAGGGATTGCGGCTGTGTTTCAAGTGGCGGGTTCTGTTTATCCCGGCAATCCGCATTCTGTATCTAACACAGATATCGATGGGTGGGTAAAAGACGGGATCATTGAATATCTGGGCAATTGCCGCGATATGCCGCGCGTGATTTCAGAAAGCGCCTTGGTGGTGCTTCCCTCTTATTACGGCGAAGGTGTCCCTAAAGTTTTGCTAGAGGCCGGCGCGATTGGCCGTCCGGTGATTACATGTGATATGCCGGGATGCCGCGAAGCCGTCCGGGATGGGTATAACGGCCTTCTGGTGCCTCCCAAAAACCCAGAAGCACTCGCACAGGCCATAGAGACCCTGCTGAGTGATTCTGAAACACGGGCGCGGATGGGAAAGGCTGGACGTGAACATGTTGAAAGTGATTTTACCGCCGAAATC
>CAZZGO010000073.1:0-7125 GCA_964654245.1 uncultured Pseudobdellovibrionaceae bacterium
ACGGGGATCATCGGCACCTGAATCCTTGCAGAGACAATCAAGGCCGCTATACTCGCGATCCCCAGCATGACCTGAAACAAAAATGAGGTATCGGTGAAACGGTTTTTAAAAATATGGGCGGTGGTCATAGCGGTCTCCTTGTGCTCTTGGGTTTTATCAGTTTCTGCCGTGTCTGCCAAGCCGCAGAACAGTTTGGCGTCAAAACCCCTGTATATCGAAGTACGCCGCCTGCCCGAACGGCCACAAGATGTTCCGGCCAGCGTGCTGGTGATATCAAACGAACAGATTGACGCCCAGAAAATCGCGAGCCCGACCGACATTGCAGATTCCGTCCCCGGTTTTTCGTTTAACGACCCGTTCGGGCGGTTTAACCCCGCGCCGTCCATGCGGGGGTTGATCCAGCCCGGTTTGGGGGATGACCCGTCTGTCGGTTTTTTTACCGATGGGCTTTATGTGTCGGGGCGGAGTTCGATCAATTCACTCGCGTTTGATCTGGCGCAAATAGATGTCGCCAAAGGCCCCCAGAATGCCTTGTTCGGACGAAATAGTTTTGGGGGTACGATCAACGCCGTATCCAACGCGCCGGAAAAAACAACCTATGGCTGGCTTGAGGCTGTATCCGGGACAAAAGACCGAAACGAAATCACCGCCGGCGTGAATATGAATTTTTCTGACGCGTTACAATCACGTCTTGCGGTCTATTGGCGTGATTGGGGCGGGTATTTTAAAAATGCGTTGGCCAGTGGCCCTGATATCGGGCGGGAAAAAACATCGGCTATCAAATTATCAACTGCTTTCACGCCCAATGACCGGCGTGAATTTAATCTGCGTCTGGCCTATGCCGAAGATGACGACAGTCAGCCCAAAGGATTTTTGGTTGAAACGAATTGCGGCCCCCGCACGACGGACGGTGTTTTGCGGTTATATTGCGGTGAATTGCCGGAACGCGGAAGCCCCTATTCAGCCAACGATGTCGGCACCGAACAATCCATGGGATATCACCGCGAACACACGCGGGGGTCGTTAGAGTGGACGGAGTTTTTATCACCGCGCACATCGCTCACCACGTTGATCGGCGGTGCGTATGAGGATTCTGTCTTTATTCGGGATGATGATTATCAGGCTGTCAATTCTGCGCGCGCCGGCGTGGACACGCGCCGCCACGATATTCAGGTTGATACACGCCTTCATACCAAAACCGCGAGTGGGCAATGGTCGGGGTTATGGGGGGTCAGCGGATATCATTTTTTAAACACCGCGAACCGAATTGATCAATTTTATGTACTGGGACAAACCACATCCGGCGGCGCCCGCGTGCATAACGGCACAGATACGCTGGGAACCTATGGAAGCGTTACCTACCGTGCTGTCCCGCAACTCGCGCTGACGGTAGATGGCAGATGGCAGGTCGAGAAAAAGTTTCTAGCCAGTTCCACCATCGCCGCCAGCACGGGACGATCGATTGATCTGGAAGATAGCTGGCGCGGCTTTACGCCCAAATTCACCGCCAGCTGGCAAAACCCCTCAGGCCTTTTATATTACGGTTCCGTGGCCAAAGGATATAAAACCGGGGGGTTTAATGACCGCGCGAATATCCGTGAAACCGAACGCGTCTATCAACCCGAACAAAACATCACCTATGAAGTGGGGATTAAAAATATTAAACCCACAACTCGTGTTTCGCTCGATATGGGATTATTCTGGATCGACTGGCAGGATCAACAGGTTTTGGCCTATTCCACCGCCGGCACCACGCAGAATTTCTTTTTGAACAATGCCGGGCAAACCACCAGCAAGGGGTTTGAGGCCAGCCTATCCTGGGACGTCACCGACCAGTTTAATCTGACCGCCGGATATACCTATGCCGATGCGCGCTATGATCAATATAACGACCCTGATCTGGCGAATGTCACGGGGTTCGCCCCGAACGGGAATGTGTCGGGTAAGCGGCTTCCGCGTTATTCCCCGCATCAGGCCGTACTCTCGGGCTCATACCGGACGCCGTCCCCCCTGCCCCGGACAGATTTTGTGATAGGATCACAACTGAAATTCGATTCATCCCAGTTCACGGATAATTCAAACACCGCCAAAACAGGGGCACGGACGATGGTCAACCTTCAGGCCGGTTTAGATCATCCGGGGGGATATGCGGGTGTGTGGGTTAATAACCTGTTGGATGAACGTGATCCGTCGGTGGGCATTCCGTGGACGGACGCCGCGCAAGGTTTTCGCCGGGAATGGCTGGTCGTGCCCGAAGACGGCCTGACGGCAGGCCTGCGGATTAAGGTTAAATTCTAGATTTTCATGGATTTTATGTCCTTATTCATGGCATAACCGCCCCATGAAACAGGCACAGGTCAAAACCCCCAAAGTCGGCATGGTGTCCTTAGGATGCCCCAAAGCACTCGTGGATTCTGAACGTATTCTTACGCAACTTCGGTCCGAAGGATATGCGTTGTCGGCGAATTATGATGGCGCGGATGTCGTGATCGTCAACACCTGTGGCTTTTTAGATTCCGCCAAGGAAGAATCGCTGGATGCCATCGGGTCTGCCATGAAGGCCAACGGCAAAGTGATCGTGACAGGATGCATGGGCGCGGAACCTGAACAAATTCTCTCCCGCTTTCCCAATGTTCTGGCCGTGACAGGCCCTCAGCAATATGAACAGGTCGTAGGCGCGGTACATGAAGCCGTCCCGCCGCTCCATGATCCCTATGTCGATCTCGTACCGCCGGAAGGGTTAAAATTAACACCGCGTCATTATGCGTACTTAAAAATTTCCGAAGGATGCAATAACCGCTGTTCTTTTTGTATCATCCCATCACTTCGGGGGGATTTGGTATCCCGCCCCATTCACCATGTCATCGCCGAAGCCGAAAATCTGGTCAAGGCAGGCGTCAAAGAAATTCTGGTGATTTCACAAGACACCTCGGCCTATGGCGTGGACGTGAAATATGCCCCGCAAAAATGGAAGGGCAAAGAATATCAAACACGGTTTCAAGATCTGGCCGAAGCGTTGGGTGACCTGGGTGTCTGGGTGCGCATGCATTACGTGTACCCATATCCGCATGTCGATAAAGTTATGCCGTTAATGAATGACCGCAAAATTCTGCCGTATATTGATATTCCGTTTCAACACGCCTCGCCGAATGTTTTGAAAAATATGCGCCGTCCTGCCCATCAGGAAAAAACGCTGGAGCGCATTCATGGCTGGCGACGCGATTGTCCGGATCTCACAATCCGCTCTACCTTTATTGTCGGCTTTCCCGGCGAAACAGAAGAAGATTTTAATTTCCTGCTCGGCTGGATGCGCCAAGCCCAGCTGGATCGTGTCGGGTGTTTCAAATATGAACCCGTGGCCGGGGCAAAAGCCAATGATCTGCCGGATCATATTGCCCCCGAAGTACAGCAGGAACGATATGACCGGTTCATGGAAGTTCAGCAGGAAATTTCATCCGCCAAACTTCAGGCCAAAATCGGCAAGACCATCAAAGTCATCATTGATGACGTGGCCGAAGACGGCGCAGATGCGCGCTCCGAAGGCGACGCCCCTGAAATCGATGGCAAGGTCTATCTGCGCTCTGCTGGCCATCTCAAGGCCGGAGATATTATTTCCGTCACCGTCGAAGACGCCGACGATTATGATTTATTCGCGGTGCCTGTCTAGAACATAAAAAACCCCACAGACTGCGGGGTTTTTCTTATTCAAATCTGGGGGGCGGGGTTAATGGCTATGGCCGCAACCGCAACCACCATGTCCGCCGTGCCCGCCTTTTTGGCCGTCTTTGCTGTCCTTGGCGGCGTCGGGTTTTTTGGGTGTGGATGTCATAGGCTGTCTCCTTTAAGCAGTCTCGTCGTTATGATATGAATCATACACATTTCAGAACAAAAGGTAAAATGTGAAAAAAACGCCGCTTTATCCCTGTCACGTCGCGCTCAAGGCCAAAATAGCCGAATTTGCGGGGTATGACATGCCCATCCAATACCCGGATGGGGTGATGGCGGAACATCACTGGACGCGGGCTCATGCCGGGATTTTCGATGTGTCGCATATGGGGCAATGGATGGTGGAAGGATCAGACGCGGCTCAACTATTTGAACATTTGACCCCCTCTTCTTTTTCGGCCGTGCCAGTAGGTACCGCCAAATACACGGTATTGATGAATAATCAAGGCGGGATCATCGACGACATGATTGTCACCCGCGTAGCCGAAGACCGTTTTTTTGTGGTGGTGAATGCGGGGTGTAAGGATAAGGATCTAGCATGGGTTCAATCTCATCTGACACCGAATGTACGCCTGCGCGTTTTAACCGAACAGGCATTGATCGCTGTGCAGGGGCCAAAAGCCGAACACGTCCTGCGCGAAGCCCTTGATATCGATACCGCAGAGCTTTCGTATATGCGCTGGATGGATTATGGCCGATGCATGATCAGCCGTCTGGGATATACAGGCGAGGACGGGTTTGAAATATCCATGCCTGTCGAAGACGCGGAAATCGCGTGGAATCGGTTACTGAAACATTCAGAATCTAAACCTGTGGGATTGGGCGCACGGGATTCATTACGTCTTGAAATGGGCTATCCGTTATATGGACATGATATTGATGACACTACGTCTCCACTTGAAGCGCGAATTGGGTGGATCATGGGCAAAAGACAAGATGCCGATTTTGTGGGCGGCGCACGTATCACGCAGGAAAAAGCCAGTGGCTTAAAACGCGCCCGCGCCGGGCTTATACTCACGGCACCCGGGGTGGCACGCGAAGGCACAGAGATTTTTTCTGAAGATGGCCAAAAGAAAATCGGGATCGTCACCAGCGGCGGTTTTTCGCCGACCTTAAATGCCGCCATTGCCATGGGATATATCGACACAGATTTTACCAAAGAAGGTACAGGTATTTTGGCGCGGGTGCGCGGGCGGGATATTCCTGCCCGCATCACGGCCTTGCCCTTTGTACAGCCTAAGACGAAAATTTTATCCAAGAAAATAGCCTAAGCCGCCGATAGAAAGGATGTTCCATGACCGTACATTTCACCAAAGACCATGAATGGATGAAAATAGAAGCAGATATCGCATGGATTGGGATTACCACCTATGCCCGCCATGCCCTAGGGGATTTGGTTTATCTGGAATTGCCAGAGACTGGACGAAACGTGAGCAAGGGTGAACATTTCGCCGTTGTCGAATCCGTCAAGGCCGCGAGCGAAATCTATACCCCCGTCAGCGGTAACATCATCGAGGTGAATAGTGCCCTGTCATCCAACCTAGATGATTTGAAGGAAGATATTGAAACGGGATGGATTGTGAAAATCAAAATGTCAGATTCGTCTGAAGTGTCCAACATGATGGATAAGACAGCGTACGATCAGTATATTTCAACATTGGATTAAGACGAATGCGATATCTACCCCAAACAAAAAAATCACGGGATGACATGCTGTCGGCCATCGGGGTCACGCATGTCGATGCGTTATTTGCCGATGTCCCAGCCGAAGCGTTAAATCACGGCCATTTTAATCTGCCGGATCATCAAGGTGAATTGACCGTCGAACGCACGATGAACCAGTATGCCTACCAAAATCGCCCCGCTTCGGCCGGGCGTTTTTTCCTGGGCGCGGGTGCCTATTATCATCACATCCCTGCCACGGTGGATTATATCATTCAGCGTAGTGAGTTTTTAACCGCCTACACACCCT
Organism: uncultured Pseudobdellovibrionaceae bacterium; assembly: GCA_964654245.1. Lineage (GTDB taxonomy): Bacteria > Pseudomonadota > Alphaproteobacteria > Micavibrionales > Micavibrionaceae > UWPOB-MICAV1. The sequence goes on from CAZZGO010000073.1 coordinate 5,699, forward strand.
ATCAACCGGAAATCGCGCAAGGCACACTTCAGGTCATTTTTGAATATCAAACTTTTATTGCCCAATTGACCGGGCAGGATATTGCGAATGCGTCGATGTATGATGGGGCAACATCCTGCGCTGAAGCCGCCTTGATGGCCATGCGTGTGACAGGCCGTAAGAAAATATCAATTGGAACGCCGCTTCATCCACACTACCGGGAAACACTCACGGCGTATTTGAACAATCTTCCCGGTGCCGATATCGAAGATGAGATCACCTCAGATACAGCCTGCGTGATTATTCAATCCCCCGATTTTCTAGGGGTACCGCATGCCTATGATGATTGGCGAAAAAAATGTGATGCCGTCGGTGCCCTTTTGGTTGTTGTGGTGACGGAGATTGTGTCACTAGGACTTCTCCCGGCGCCGGTACAGGCCGATATTGTCTGTGGTGAAGCGCAGTCCATTGGCCTTGCCTTGTCTTACGGAGGCCCTCATCTAGGATTTTTTGCCTGCCGGGAGAAATATCTGCGGCAGATGCCAGGACGTTTATGTGGCCGAACCGTTGATGCGGATGGAAAGCCGGGATTCGTGCTTACCCTTTCCACGCGTGAACAACATATCCGCCGTGAAAAAGCCACATCGAACATTTGCACCAACCAAGGACTCTGCGCCCTTGCCTTCACCGTCCATATGTCACTATTGGGGGAAGACGGGTTTAAAAGGCTGGCGCGTCTTAATCATGAAAAGGCCTGCCTTCTGGCCGATGCCTTGTCCGGTGTCAAAAATGTAAGCCTGCCAAATACTCATTTTTTCAACGAGTTTGTAATTGAAACCCCGCAGGCATCAGTCGCGATTCTGGATCATCTCAGACGCCGGGATATTATCGGCGGATATGCGGTATCGGATCACCGTATTTTGGTGACCGCTACAGAAATGACAACAGAAGACGATATCAATATCTATGCACGGGCGCTTTCCGACATTTTGACAGAGGTTTCGGCATGACACAGATAGATGACACACGCGGTCTCGATTATCATGAAAGCCTGCTTTGGGAGAAAGCACGATCCGACACACCGGGCGTGGATTTACCGGCACCGGAAAACAAACCACTTCGTACAGGACAAAACGCGAGACCCACCATCGGCTTGCCGCAGATTAGTGAACCTCAGGCCGTGCGTCATTTTGTCCGGCTATCAACCAAAAATTATTCCATCGATCACGGATTTTTTCCGCTGGGTTCGTGTACGATGAAACACAATCCGCGCCTGAATGAAAAAATGGCGCGTCTGCCGGGCTTTGCGCATCTACACCCCCTTCAGCCGATTGAAACAACTCAAGGCGCACTTGCGGTGATGTTTGAACTTCAACATTGGCTAGGAGAATTGACTGGCCTTCCGGGGGTGTGCTTAACCCCGGCGGCGGGCGCGCATGGCGAACTGG
>CAZZGO010000074.1:0-7002 GCA_964654245.1 uncultured Pseudobdellovibrionaceae bacterium
CCCATGGCGTGGGCATGATCGAAGGGGTGGAAACGGCGGTCATTTCCGGGATGGAAGTGAAACTGTACGCCATCACGTTTGAAAAAGACCGTATGCGCCTCAAGATACCCGTGAAAAAAGCTCAGACCTCGGGCTTACGCCGCCTGTCCTCCACGTCGCGAATCAAAGATGCCATCAAAACGTTGAAAGGCCGCGCCCGTATCCGCAGAACCATGTGGTCTCGCCGGGCACAAGAATATGAAACCAAGATCAATTCCGGCGACCCGATTGCGATTGCCGAGGTTCTGCGCGACCTGAAGCGGAGCAACGACGACAGCGAGCAATCTTACAGCGAACGTCAAATTTACCAATCCGCTCTTGAGCGTTTGGCACGTGAAATCGCGGTGGTGGAACAGCTAACCGAAGACAAAGCCGCGGCCAAGGTCGAAAAAGCCATGGGCATGGAAAAGAAAAAACCGGCGAACGACGATAAGCAAGCCGCCTAACCTTTTTACCTCCTCGTTTGAATAAAAGAGGCATCCTCCGGGGTGCCTCTTTTTTTACCTAACAACCTCATGATTATGAATATTAATTTTTCTGCGTTTCGTTTGTAACCTCTGGGCGTCGCGCCCGAATTAAATGGCGTAGATACAGTCAACAAAGGATACATCCCATGGCACATATTGATGACGTAACCACACAAAGATCAAACTCAACATTTGTGCGTTCCGCGATGAACGAACCCTTGCTGGAAAAGTCCCACGAGTTGACGCTGGCGCGCCGCTGGCGCGAACAGGACGACCAAAAAGCCCTGCATGAGCTAGTACGTTCCTATACACGCCTCGTGATTTCCATCGCCAACAAATATAAAAATTATGGACTTCCCATCGGGGATCTTATTCAGGAAGGCAATATAGGATTGATGGAAGCCGCGAAGCGATTTGAACCTGATCGCGACCTGCGTTTTTCTACCTATGCCATGTGGTGGATTCGTTCCTGCATTCAGGATTATATCCTAAGAAACTGGTCGATCGTGCGAACAGGCACAACATCGGCACAGAAATCACTGTTTTTTAACCTGCGGCGTTTGCGCGCTAAAATTGAAGGCAAAAACGGCCAAGCGGGATTATCTGAACAAGACCGGATCAAAATTGCCAATGATCTGGGTGTCGGCCTGCGTGATGTTAAAGATATGGAAACACGCCTATCCACGGGGGATCAATCTCTCAACACCCCGGTGGGTGAAGAGGGCGATATGGAACTGATGGGACTTTTGGCCGATGATCGTCCAAACCCCGAAGACATCGTCATGGGCTATCGGGACTCCAAAACACGTTCCGAATGGCTGTCGCAAGCTCTCAAAACATTATCTGACCGGGAACAATTCATTATCCGGGAACGCCATTTAAGTTACGATCCCGTGACGCTGGAAGATCTGGGTAAAGACTTGGGCATCTCTAAAGAGCGGGTTCGACAGCTCGAATCACGTGCGATGGACAAGCTGAAAGTGTCTTTATCCGCACACTCACCCGACATTTCTGCGCTTTTTGCCGCCTAAAGATACACCCACGAACCAACATGACAGGCCAAAAACTCCAGATTTTCGGCCTGTTTTGTTTCAAATTTTAGATATCGGCTTTTTATCTATTTTTAACCCCACACAAACCCCCAAGGCTTTATACTAAAAAGAAAAAGCCTTTTTTGGGGTGCCCCTATGTTTTTAAGGTATGTCAAAGATGAACAGGGAGCCACGGCTGTGGAATTCAGCCTTGTGGTCACGCCGTTTCTGTTCATGGTCATCGGGATCATTGAAATGGCCTTGATGTTCACATCCCAAAGCCTGCTCGAGGCTTCTTCAAGCATGGCCGCACGCCAGATCAGAACAGGTGAAATCCAAATCGCCGGCGGCAATGAAGAACAGGCCTTCCGTGATCAACTTTGCGCGATGTCGGATATCCTGATCCCCTGCCCTGAGATTCAATTTCAAGTGATCAATGTCGATAGTTTTCAAGAAGCCGAAGATTTCCCCCCGCCTACATTCGACGAAGATGGCAATCTTGAAAACCAGACTTTTGATCCCGGAGAATCTGAAGACATTGTCATGATACGCGTCGCCTATCGATACCCCATTACAACGCCGATGATGGCCCCTTTTTTGAATAACGACGGCGCGGGAAACAGGTTGATGTTATCCACCATCGTCATGCAGAACGAACCGTATCAGTGGGGCGGGTAATGTTCGTGATGGATATGTACCATATTCAAAAATTATTATTTCTGGGTTGGCTCCGGGATGAAAAAGGCGTCGCCGTCACGGAAATGGCTCTCCTTTTCCCTTTGCTGATCAGTATTATGATGGGGGTATATGATTTAGGCCAAGGCATTATCGTCAACCATAAAACGATCAATGCCTCGCAGATTATCGGGGATTTAATTACCCGCAACCAAAACCTCACTTTTGCCGAAGTCGAAGATATCGTGAATGCCGGACAAATGGCCTATGCCCCCTATCCATCGGCGCCGATGGGATATGATATCATTAGCGTAGAGTTTGACCCTGCCGGAATTCCGGTCGTGTTTCTGGGTTGGCTCCGGGATGAAAAAGGCGTCGCCGTCACGGAAATGGCTCTCCTTTTCCCTTTGCTGATCAGTATTATGATGGGGGTATATGATTTAGGCCAAGGCATTATCGTCAACCATAAAACGATCAATGCCTCGCAGATTATCGGGGATTTAATTACCCGCAACCAAAACCTCACTTTTGCCGAAGTCGAAGATATCGTGAATGCCGGACAAATGGCCTATGCCCCCTATCCATCGGCGCCGATGGGATATGATATCATTAGCGTAGAGTTTGACCCTGCCGGAATTCCGGTCGTGTTATGGCGGGTGACGGATAATATGGCACCTAATGCCACTGTCCTAGCCAGTTTGACTGACCTGGCGGAACCTGGTGAAGGATTGGTCATCGTCAGCGTTGCCTATGCCTATGTTCCTTTTTTCAGCGACTTTATCATTGATCAGTTTGATATGATGGAAGTGTCTTTCCTGAGGGGGAGACGAAGTGCTGTGGTTGCCTGTGCCGATTGTTAAAAAAAGAAAATCAGGGGTACCCGATGAGACATATATTTAATCAATATTTACGGCAAACAGTAGGAGTTGTCGCTGTAGCTTTTGGGTTGATGATCCCCGTTATCATCAGCGCCGCCGGGGTATCGATTGATATCTCACAGGCCTATTTGGTGCGAGAGCGCCTCTCCCATGCACTGGATGCCGCCGCTCTGGCGGCGGCCGCGTCTTCGGCTGACACCGAAGAAGAAATCGAAGCCAAGGTCAATGATTTCATAGCGGCAAATTACCCGCCCGATAAAGTTGGATATACACTGGACATAGATGTTGCCATCAACGGCAGTGAATTGACCGTCAACGGCACGGCCAGACTGGACACCAGCTTTATGCGTATTGTGGGGATTGAAACCGTGGATGTCGCGAGCAGTACGGTTGTTCAACGCGAGGTCAGCGGGATCGAAGTTGTTCTGGTTCTGGATAACACCGGATCGATGTCGAGCAATAACAACATTGTTTCATTAAAACAAGCCGCCACCGATTTCATCAACATTATGTTCGATGAAACGACGGATCCCAATCTAGTGCGTATTGGCCTTGTCCCTTATAGTAATTCTGTGCGGGTTGGCGGATATGGTTTAGGGCTTAACCCAAATGGAACCATGTATGGTGATGGCGTACCCTTTGTCACCTTGCCGCCGGGTGTTACCTATACAACTACACGCGCCAGTTATAATTGGTATGGATGCGTAGTTGAACACCGGGCGTCTGGATATCAACCCACGGCAACCCATGTTACAAATTCCAAAGGTCAGCTCTGGCGGTTTAGCGGCAACTGGGCGGGGCATGGCTGGAATGCGGCGTCAACAACGAACGATCCCTACCCAGATGATACCTATGATTCATATACAGGCCCTTGGGATATCTATTATTTCGGCAAAGTGATCAGTAGCGGCCAGAATTGCGGCAGTGGTGGGTATAGCAGTAGTTCACGTTGTACGTCCTGTCTGGGTAGTAGCAGTTCCTGTAACCAGAGTTATTGTTTTTGCTGGAAATCCACCTCAACATCGGCAGGCAACGAAGGTTGCCCCTATTCGATGGTACAACCTTTGACTAGCGATCGAAATCTTCTGCTTTCCCAAGTTGAGCCGGGTGATGCCAACGACATGATCCCGGATGGGAATACGCTGGGCAATATCGGCATGGTCTGGGGGTATCGGATGATTTCCCCAGAGCGCCCCTTTATCGAAGGCCGCCCCTGGGGGGACGAAAATTGGCGCAAGGTGATTATCTTGATGACAGACGGGGATAACACCTTGAATGGCACCTATTCATCCTATTGGTTTGCCAACAAGGATAACATGAACGTCACAAAATTAAATCAACGCATGGAAGAAACCTGTACGTCTTTCAAGAACAGAGATCCTAACAATCTTGTTTATACCGTGACCTTTACGTCCGGCATTAACGAAGACACGAAAGGATATTATCGCCGATGTGCCTCGGATGAAGAAAAACATTACGATGCGCCCACCCAAGAAGAACTGGTGGATGTCTTCCGCAAAATCGCGCGGGAATTAAGTAACCTCAGAATCAAACAATAAGATTAATTGGATACAATCTTATACATGCGTCCGGTGACCAAGGGCTCTCCGCCCAGAAGTCCGTTCAAAACTCTGAATTGTTCTTCACGGAAACTGGGTACGGCCATCTGCGCCCCCAATGTTGCCACGGTATCCCCCGGTTTTGCGGGAACAAGGGCGATGTGCGGCGGCTTCAGGTTATTCTTTTCACTCTCCGATAACCGGCGCAAGCTATAGGTTGTTCGCTTAAGGGCATCCACAACCTGTTTAGGGGAATTAGGCGGTATGGCCATTTGAAAACGGAAAAATTGACCAGGTTGCCATTCGACGGCCACCACGCGGATCGTGGCGGGCTTGCCGTTGACGGTGCCTAAGAAACCCGCCGTGGCGGCGCGCATACCATTCACCGTAATGGATTCAGGCTGATCCACGGGTTCGTTTTTTAGCCAGACTTCGCGCAGGAAACTGAGCGGGTCGCGGCCTGATTTGTCCCCTACCGCATCAAACATGAAAACCGTTCCATTATCCCGGCTCACGGCCAGAACTTTGCTCGGTGTATTTTCAACGTTGTAGCCCGAGGGGACATCAAACGCAAACCCAATCTTGGGATGATAAAAAACATTATTTTTAACGAACCCTTGATCCGGGCTATCGCCATATATCAATCCCTTTACGGCAACCAGATGATTCTCCCTTAAGACTTTGTAATCCGCCTTGGGGTATGTGGCGGCCACGGCTGTTGCCTGTGTCACACGTTCCGCCGTAACGGGGTGCGTTGAAAAATAACTGGGCATTTGGCTATCTCTACCGGCGATACGCGCATCCAACTTGCTTTGGGCATCAAGCGATTTCAAGAAACTGGCCATGGCAAAAGGATCATACCCGGCGCGGGTGAGATACCGCACCCCCAACTCATCCGCCTGTGTTTCCTGACCACGGGAATAAGATTTAATCAACAAATCAGACCCCACATTGGCGGCCTGTGCCACACCGGAACTTCCCGTCGCGGCACCTAAAACCGCCGCACCTAAGCCCACCAAAAATCCCTGTGAAGCACGTTCCGCCGAATGTCTGGCCGTGATATGCGCGATTTCATGGCCTAAAACGCCAGCAACATCGGCCTCGGTATTCGCCAAGGCCAAAAGGCCGCGGGTCACATAAATATATCCACCCGGAATGGCAAAAGCATTCACGTCCGGTGAATCGATGACATAGAATTTATATTGAACGTCTGAGCGCTCTGTATTGGCGGCAACACGGCGGCCAATATCGGCCACATAGTGCGCCACCGGGCCAGAAATAAAACCACCAAATGCCTTTTCAACCTTCTGGTGTTCCTGCGCCCCCACAGAAGCCTCTTGGGACGCGGGAAGCAATGCCGTGAATTGCTGTTCACCTGTCGCAGGGTTGGTCGAACACCCGGCCAAGGAACAAAGTGATAGAAAGATGACAAGAAACTTGCCAACGGGTGTGATTTTCGTCCACTCTGTGCATCTCATGCGAAATATCCTAGTTATTAGTCTGATAATATGTGTGATGGGCAGTATCCTACCTTGGGGATCTGGCTTTGCACAAGAGGGGAAAACACCCCCCGCCCTAGATATGTCTTCCTTAAAACGCACGGGAAGCGGCCGCGTCGATCAGGTCATTGACGGAACAACCCTGATCCTGAAGGACAAACGTGTCATACGCCTGACATGTCTGAACCTGCCCTCGGATGAACGGCTGACTTTTTCAGCACGGGAAAAACTAAAAGAACTCATACCTGAAAATACAGAAGTTATTTTATACCAAACCCGCGCCCAGACCCGCGGGCGGGTAAACCGCCTGGATCAACATCTGGCTCATATTGTGAGAGCTTCTGATGGGGTATGGATGAACGGCGAAATGCTCCGGCTTGGCCTGGCGCGGGTCGTCCCGTCCGAGAGCAATCCCGAGCTGATTAAAGACATGTATCAAAAAGAGAACAGAGCCATTCACGAAAAATTTGGGTTGTGGGGAGTGCGTCCCGTGTTATCCCCTACCCAAGCCGGTCAAGCGATAGGAGATTTCGCCGTGATCGAAGGGGTTATACAAAAATCGGCTTTGGTCAAAAACCAGACCTATCTCAATTTTGGGGATGATTGGAAAACAGATTTCACCGTGAGCATTACCCCAGATATTCGAAAAAAGCTTCTGCGGATGGGTATCAACACGCAAACCCTCGCTGGACGTTCTGTGCGAGTGCGCGGCGAGGTAAGATCGTATAATGGGGCTTTCCTTGAACTCAGCACCCCAGATAGTCTAGAAATATTTCCATGAATACGCCGCTGATTCCCCTATTCCCCGACATCAATCCCTATGCGAGTGGATATATAGATGTATCCCACGGACA
>CAZZGO010000075.1:0-6974 GCA_964654245.1 uncultured Pseudobdellovibrionaceae bacterium
GCGATACGAAGCCGTCGCCAGCGAAATATCCAAAGCGCTTGATTTCATGGCCGCCTGCGGGGTGACAGGGGACAAGGTTGCCGCGATCAGAGAAACAGATTTTTATACCTGCCACGAGGCTTTGTTACTACCCTATGAAGAAGCCATGACCCGGGTTGATAGTACGACAGGTGATTGGTATGACACATCTGCGCATTTTTTATGGATTGGCGCCCGTACCAAACAAACAGATGGCGCGCAGGTTGAATTTGCCCGGGGGATCAAAAATCCCATTGGTCTCAAATGCTCCCCTGATCTTGATGCAGACACCTTGCTCAAACTCACCGATATTCTAAACCCTGAGAATGAGCCCGGCCGATTAACGTTGATCGCGCGCATGGGGCACGGCAAGGTTGAAGAAAAACTCTCGCCACTGGTGCGTGCCATCAAATCCGAAGGCCGAAACGTGGCCTGGATCTGCGATCCCATGCATGGCAACACGGAAAAAACAGCCTCGGGGTATAAAACGCGGCAGTTTGATAATATCCTGGGCGAGGTCAAATCTTTCTTTGCTGTCCATAAAGCCGAAGGTACACGCCCCGGCGGTGTCCATTTTGAAATGACAGGTGACAACGTCACGGAATGCGTGGGCGGCACCTATACCGTGACCGAAGAAAGCCTGGCGGAACGTTACAAAACAGCCTGCGACCCGCGATTAAATGCCGCACAATCATTAGAGCTGGCATTTTTGGTCGGCGATGAATTACGGGCAATACGGTGACCGGCTCGCTATCCTTCACACTGGCGCAAATTAACCCGCTGGTGGGGGATGTTGGTTATAACACGGACCTTGTGGCCAAACATTGGCAGGCATGTGCCTCTGACCTTATTCTTTTTCCTGAATGCGTTTTGTCAGGGTATCCTGCAGATGATTTGATCTTGAACCCGAGTTTTCTGGCCTGTGTTACACAGCATTTTGAACATCTGGTGACTCAGAGCGCCCATTTTTCATCCGCCGCGGTGATAACCTTGCCGTGGGTGGAAAACGGGTTAACGTATAATGCCGCTTTTTTGGTTGATCGTGGAAAAATTCTGGGTCATGTTTTTAAGCATAATCTGCCCAATTACGGCACGTTTGATGATAAACGTGTGTTTGCATCCGGCTCCCTGCCTGAACCCATTGAATTCCGCGGCCAAAAAATAGGCATATTGGTCTGTGAAGATACATGGTTCCCCGAGCCTGCCTTGCACTTAAAAAAACAAGGGGCGACCATTTTATTATCCGCCAACGCTAGCCCGTTTGAATGGACAAAACATCCACGGCGTCATGCTGTTTTAATGGCGCGCGTTCGGGAAACGGGTTTACCGCTCATCTACGTCAACCAAGTCTCTGGTCATGATGATCTGTTGTATGATGGAGGATCCTGTGTTTTAAATGCCACCGGCGATGTTACGCATCAACTTCCCTTCTTCGAAGAATGTGTTTTTACTGTTCCATCTGATAAATACAAAAACACACCTTTTCTTCTAGATAATTATGCCCTGCTCTATCAGGCTTTATGTTTCGGCCTAAAGGAATATGTACGTAAAAATGGGTTTAAAACTGTTATCATTGGGTTATCTGGAGGCATTGACAGTGCCTTAACGGCGGCGATATCGGTTGATGCGTTGGGTGCAGATCACGTTCGATGTGTGATGATGCCCTCCCGTTTTACATCTCCCGAAAGTTTAGATGACGCCCAAAAATGCGCCAGTCTTTTAGGCGTCGCATACGATACGCTGTCGATTGAGCCCCCACTGATGGCCTATGAACGTTTGATCCCCTTATCGGGATTGGCACATGAAAATATCCAGTCAAGAATCCGCGGCGCGATGTTGATGGCCTTATCCAATCAAACAGGGGCGATGGTGGTCACCACTGGTAATAAATCAGAAATGGCCGTCGGGTATGCCACACTTTATGGGGATATGTGCGGCGGATATAACGCGCTTAAGGATATATATAAAACAGATGTCTTTAAATTGGCACGGTGGCGTAATACCCAAAGCCCAGCTATTCCTGAACCCACGATAACGCGCCCGCCCACGGCCGAGCTTAAGGCCGGCCAGACCGATCAGGACAGCCTGCCCCCCTATGACATTCTCGATAAAATATTATATGGGTTGATTGAGGATAATCTGGGCATAAATGACATGGTCGCCCGGGGTTTTGACCGGGGTCTGGTGATGCGGGTGTTACATCTGCTGGATATGTCGGAATATAAACGAAAACAGGCGGCACCGGGTGCCAAAGTCAGCCGAAAAGCCTTTGGCCGGGATCGCCGATACCCTATCGTCAATGGTTTTCGTAAAAACATTGAAAGATAACCTAAAAACAGGTATCAAGGGACATGAACCTGAACTTTCTTTTTAACCCTGTTGCCTATCTTTTGAACGGCGTTACATATCTGGATGATCCGACCCGCGATTTTCTGGGTCGTCCTTATCAAAATTTTGACGGACCGCAGTAACGCCCATGTCTGTTCGCGTCCGGTTTGCCCCTTCTCCCACTGGTTTTTTACATGTTGGCAATGCACGCACCGCCATTGTCACGTGGCTCTTTGCCCGTCAGCACGGAGGGCATTTTCTCCTTCGGATTGACGACACGGATACCGAACGTTCCAAGTTAGAATATGAAATGGCCATCGAAGATGGTCTGACATGGATGGGGCTTCATTGGGATGAAAAAACAAACCAGAAACTGCGTAATGACCGATATGATGTCGTAATCGAGAAATTAAAAAAAGACGGACGTCTGTATCCTTGTTACGAAACGCCAGAAGAACTAAATCTGAAGCGTAAAACACAATTGTCTCGCGGCGTTCCACCTATCTATGACCGATCGGCACTTAAATTAACGGACGAACAAAAGAAAAAATTTGAATCCGAAGGCCGTCAACCGCACTGGCGTTTCAAACTTGAGATGAAACCCATTGAATGGAACGATTTGATCCGGGGACCCGTATCTTTTAAGGCTGAAGATCTATCTGATCCCGTTTTGATCCGTGAGGATGGACGCCCGCTCTATCATATCTGTTCTGTCATTGATGATATTGATTACGATATTACACATGTTGTTCGTGGCGAAGACCATGTCACCAATACGGCGTGGCATATTCAAATGTTCGAAGCCATTTCAGGCAAGGTACCGACATTTGCTCATCTACCGTTGATTTCAGATGTCGAAGGCGGGAAGCTTTCGAAGCGTCTGGGCGCGCTCAGCGTCAAAGCCATCAAGGAAGAAGAAAAACTAGAGCCAATGGCGATCGTCTCTCTCATGGCACGCTTGGGAACGTCCGACCCAATTGAACCTTTTTCGTCACTCGATCCCTTGGTGGCTAGTTTTGATTTCGCCAAATTTTCACGGGGCACACCTAAATTTGATCCGGATGAAATGATCCGCCTGAATGCCAAAATTCTGCACGACACCCCGTTTTCTGAGGTTAATATTCGTCTGGCCAATATGGGCATGCCGGATATTGACCCTGCCTTTTGGATGGCCGTGCGTGCCAATTTAGAACGGCTCGATGATATTCGCGCCTGGTGGCATGTCGTCGATGGACAGGTCACCAACACGCTCACAGATCCTGATTTTACCGCCAAAGCCGCAGACTTACTGCCCCCGGCACCGTGGAATGAAAAGACATTCGACGAATGGGTGGGCGCGGTGAAATCACATACAGGTCGTAAGGGTAAAGAATTATTCATGCCCATCCGTCAGGCCTTGACCGGTATGGATCATGGCCCCGAACTGCCGGTATTATTACCGTTACTGGGTCCCGAAAAAGTGCGCCAGCGTCTCTTAAAGGCCGCCTAATCCCGTGGATATACCGGCGCCTGTCATCATTCTGGTTGACCCGCAGATGGGGGAGAATATTGGCGCGGCGGCAAGGGCCATGTTGAATTGCGGCTTATCCGAACTTCGTCTAGTACGTCCCCGTGATGGATGGCCGAATGAACGGGCTGAGGCGATGTCGGCCGGGGCACTCTCTGTCATGCCCCCCGTACGTGTTTTTGATAGCGTGGAAGATGCCGTTGCGGATTGCCACTGGGTATATGCCACAACCGCACGCCCCCGTGACATGGCCAAACCGGTCATGACCGCCCGAGAGGCCGCGCAGGATATCCGCACCCGCGCGGATCAATTCCACCGAACCGCGATTTTGTTTGGCGGGGAACGTGCTGGATTAACGAATGACGACGTGGCACTGGCGCATACCATTATCACCATTCCCCTGAACCCTGAGTTTTCATCCCTTAATCTGGGGCAATGTGTTTTGCTATGTGGATATGAATGGTATCAGGTGCAGTCTCACCCCAAAGCCTCCTCGCATCTGCCAGCCACACACAAACAATTCGATGATTTTTTCAAACGATTTGAATCAGAGCTGGAAGCGCATGGATTTTTTAGATCCCCTGAAATGAAGCCTACCGTTTCCCGAAATCTGCGTGCCCTTTTATCGCGCGCCGAGGCGTCGGATCAAGAACTCAGCACCCTTCACGGCGTGATTACGGCATTGACACAAAACGATAGACGATAAAAAAAGCCACCGAGACGGTGGCTTTTAAAAATAATGTATCCCTGATTACCGTGAATAGAATTCGACGATCAAGTTCGGTTCCATCTGCACTGGATAGGGCACATCTTCCAGTTTTGGCTTACGCAGGAAGGTCGCTTTACCAGCTTTGTGATCCACTTCAATATATTCAGGTACATCACGTTCCGCCAGTTCAATGGCGGTCATGTATAAGGGCATCTGGCGTGATTTTTCTTTCACGACCACAACATCGCCTTCTTTCAACTTGAACGAACCGATGGTCACGCGCTTACCATTGACGGTGACGTGTCCGTGACTCACGAACTGGCGCGCCGCAAAGATTGTCGGTACGAATTTTGCGCGGTACACCAATGTATCCAAACGGGATTCCAAAAGACCGATCAGATTCTGCGATGTGTCACCTTTTAATCTCACAGCTTCTTGGTAATAACGGCGGAATTTTTTCTCACCGATGTTGGCGTAATAGCCTTTCAATTTCTGCTTGGCGCGAAGCTGAATGCCGTAATCCGATGGCTTGCCACGGTTGGCGCCGTGCATACCAGGGCCTGTTTGGCGGGTATTGTAAGGTGATTTTGGACGACCCCAGAGGTTACAGCCCAAACGGCGGTCGATTTTATGTTTAGAATTTGGTCTTTTATCTGACATGGTTTTTCCTATTAAGTTATTGTCCCAATTGCCGTTTTTTGGATTGAGAGAGCCTTTTTTAGCCCCCTGCAACAAGGAACAAACCGCGTTCCTTTTCTTGGGAATAGCGTGGTTATAAGGGTTTTGGCGGTTTTGTCAAATATTTTGGGGGTTTGGGATCATCAGGCCTTAACAAAGCCATAGTGGTATTTTAAGACCGTCTGATGGAAGAAATTCATCACGCCCTGACCCAAATTGCCCTTGTTCTGGCCGCCGCCTTTGCCGGGGGGGCGATTTTTCATCACATGAAACAACCGGCATTGGTGGGATATATCATTGTCGGGATCATTTTGGGGCCATCCGTTTTGGGACTGGTCGAAAACCAGACCAATATTGCCGTCATGGCGGAACTGGGGATTTTACTCCTACTGTTTATCGCGGGGATGGAACTGGATTTAAACCGGTTTAAATCCGTTTCCCGGATCGCCATCATGACCTGCGGCGCACAAATTACGTTGGGACTGGCCACCATGTTTATGATGGGTCATTTTTTTGATTGGTCCTTGAATATGTGCATTCTGATGGGATTTGCGGTGTCCTTAAGCTCTACAGCGGTGGCCTTGAAAATTCTGGAAGACATGCATATGCGAAGCTCCCGCATCGGGCAAGTATGCGTCGGCGTTCTCATCGCACAGGATATCGCCGTGATCCCTATGATCTTGATTGTGGGCGCCCTTCAAAGCGGTGAGGAGATCAACTATGCCGGGATAATGCGTCTGGTTCTAGCCGTCATCGTGATGGGCGGGCTGATGTATCTTTTGCTTAAAAAACCAAAATTCTTTGAGCGGGTCTGGTCTTTTTTTGAACGATATAAATCCAAGGCCATGCGCGGCCAAGAAGCCATCACCGCCCTTGCCTTCTGCTTTACCGCATCGGCCTTGGCGGGTTTGTTTGGGTTGTCGGCCGCATATGGCGCTTTCTTGGCGGGCATTGCACTGGGGCACACCATGAACCGAAAAGAACTGGAACAAAAAGCCCAGCCTATTTTCGAAGTCATGATTATGGTGTTTTTCCTGTCGATCGGTCTGTTGATTGATCTGACATTTTTATCTGAACATCTCTGGAAAACGCTCTCCATCCTGTTTATCACGATGCTCCTCAAGACCGTTGTCAATTATGCCATTCTTCGCTGGGCGGGAATGGACAGGAATGAGTCACTGGTTAGTGGCACGGTTTTATCTCAGGTCGGGGAATTCTCATTCATTTTGGCGGCGATGGGGGTCGCGGCCAGTACGATTGACGCCGACGGATATAAATATGTGGTGGCGATTATTTCACTCAGCTTGCTGGTCTCCCCGCTCTGGCTTTACCTCGTTAACCGGTTCCATCTGATTGCGCAGGTACGACTTGACTCTCGGCGTAAACGTCGCGCCCTGATGACCCGCGAGGAAATAGATTAAGGTTGGCTTATTCGCGTGATAAAGCGGCCATCAAGAATTCCGTCGTGGATGACCATGATCTGTTATCTGCCTTTTCATTATAGGCAAACCCCTTGGATGGGTCGTTCCCGGCACCCACTTGCGTAAAGGCATGGACGGCACCTGAATACTGCGTCAACATCCAATCTGCCTTCAGCGCACGCATTTCATCTATGAAACCCGTCACTTCCGCCGGCGACACATAGGGGTCATCCGCCCCGTTATGCACAAGAATGGAAGCCTTGGGCGTAGATGAGGCCGGAACACGCGCGTTCAGATTGCCGTGAAAAGACAC
>CAZZGO010000076.1:0-6912 GCA_964654245.1 uncultured Pseudobdellovibrionaceae bacterium
TCTTCTTACGAATCTCAGTCCTTACCGTTATGGCGACCTGCCCCGGAACATCGGGCGCAAACACGGCTGTCAGACTTTATGGCGGCGTGCGGTCAACCCGGCCAATCTTATGAAACGTTCTGGAAATGGTCTGTTGATCACCTGGAGGATTTCTGGAACCAAGCATGGGACTCGCTGGGGATCATGGGGGATAAGGGGTCTGTTATCCTTAAAAACGCCCATCAGATGCTGGGCGCAGAATTCTTCCCCGAGGCGCAAGTGAACTATGCCGAAAATCTGTTGTGCGACCGAAGTGATCGGCTGGCCATCATTTTTCAAGATGAAAGCGGGCGCGAACGCACCCTAACCTGCCGGGAACTCTATGATGCCGTCAGTCGCTGGCAACAGGCCTTTCAATCGGCTGGGGTTTTACCGGGGGATCGCGTGGCGGCCTATATGCCGAATATGCCAGAAACTATTATCGCATGCCTGGCCGCCACATCGCTGGGCGCCATATGGTCGTCGGCATCCCCTGATTTCGGGGTTCAGGGGGTTATTGACCGTTTTGGCCAGATCGAACCCAAAATTCTGGTCGCCGTGGATGGATATTATTATGGCGGAAAAACGTTGGACTGTTTGGCCAAGATTAAAGATATTCAGCCGTCACTGCCTGGGCTCCAAAAAACGATTATTGTGCCCTTCGTTTCAAGCGCGCCGGATATTGCTTCTGTTTCGGGTGCGGTAACCGCTCCTGATTTTATCAAATCTTACATGCCCAAGGATATCGTGTTTCAGCGCGTATCTTTCAATCATCCCCTGCTGATCATGTTTTCTTCCGGCACAACGGGGATTCCCAAATGTATCGTCCATGGGCATGGCGGCACGTTGATCCAGCATATGAAAGAACATCAACTTCAGTGTGATATTCGTCCGGGTGACCGTGTTTTTTATTTTACCACCTGCGGGTGGATGATGTGGAACTGGTTGATCTCAGCACTCGCGAGTAAGGCCACCCTTCTTTTGTTTGATGGTAACCCGGCCTATCCGGATCCCAAACCATTATGGGCATTTACTTCACGCCATAAATGCACCCTATTCGGTACATCGGCCAAATATATTGATGCGCTTAAGATGGCAGGTTTTCGTCCCAAAGATCATGTTGATCTTCAAGATTTACGCGTCATCACATCGACGGGATCGCCGCTGGTACATGAAAGTTTCGATTTTGTTTATGAGGCGATTAAGGCTGATGTTCATCTGGCGTCAATATCGGGGGGGACAGATATTGTCTCCTGTTTTGTGATTGGTAATCCCATCTCACCGGTCTGGCGGGGCGAAATTCAAGGGGCGGGTCTGGGCTATGCGATTGAGGTTTTTGATGATCATGGTCAGCCCATGCCGCCAGGCGCAGGGCAGGGTGAGCTGGTTTGTACCAAACCCTTTCCGTCCATGCCGGTGATGTTTTGGCATGATCCGGATGGAAGCCGATATCACAAGGCATATTTTGAAACCTACCCCAACATATGGTGCCATGGGGACTGGATTGAACGCACGGCGAATGGGGGCTTCATTATTTTGGGACGGTCGGATGCAACGCTGAACCCCGGCGGGGTACGTATTGGGACAGCAGAAATTTACCGTCAGGTGGAACAGGTGCCCGAGATTGCCGAATCTATTGCCATCGGCCAGGACTGGGAAGGGGATGTTCGCATCATTCTGTTTGTCCGGCTTAAACCCGGGCAGGTGTTGAACGACGATATCCGGGATCAGATTAAAAAACAGATACGCTCTGGTGCCTCTCCTCGGCATGTACCCGCCAAGATCTTGGAAGTTTCCGACATCCCCCGGACAAAATCAGGCAAAATCACGGAAATTGCCGTCCGGGATGTGGTTCATGGACGGAAAATCAAGAATGTCGAGGCTTTGGCCAACCCTGAATGCCTGAGAATGTATGAGAATATAGCAGAATTAGCCTCTTAATATATTGACATAATATAATTTTGAGGGTAATAACCCTCTATGACCGATAATAAGGATAAACCCGGGCAGGCAGGCGGGCTCCATATGCCTAAGGCCGCCAACGAAAATCCGGCGGTTGATCTGTGGGAATTGTTCGGCCGTGAACAACATTTTGCGCGCGCGATCCAGCAGGCACATACAGCTCTGCTGAAAGGCGACAACCCCCAGATACGCCAGATCCTGTCCAACGCCTTGGGCGCAGAAGACGCCGAAAAAATTTTTGCTGAATTTGAAGAGAATGCTTTCTACGATTATCCCGCCCATGTCTATGGTGATTTAGGTGTGTCTGCCGTCGCTGTATCTATCAAAAAAGCTATACAAACGGCAAAAGAATTAGAACTTTTAGCAGAAATTTACTCTAAAGTTCACGTAGACTCTCGGCCCATCATTGATATTGAATATTTTTCAGCACAGGAATTTTTGAAAGAGTTATGCGAGGGTATCGTAAACTCCCAAGGGGTACTGAGTCATCATGGCCGCTACCCTGCCGATCTCAGAACCGAAGATAATAAGATGATTCAGGATGTTTTTTCGCTTAAAGGAAAAGCCGATCAAGCGTTTCAATTCCATCAGGATGTCTTAGGAAAAAATAATGTCAGCCGAATTGAAACCGACACGGATAATGTTCTAATCCGTCTCCGACATCTCAGAAAATCGCAGATAGAAGCTAGTCTAGATCAGGTTAGCCTTTACTGTGCGACCTCTGCCCATATTCTGGCCTGTTTGACCACGATCCCTCAAAATATTGATGCCAGTTGGATGCGCGAAGCGCATCAATTCGTGCGCGAAGCTGTGACATCGGCGACGGCTCAATTGGCCATTGTCCAACAACAAATAAGCGCACTCACCGCCCAAGAGGAAGCCCCTCAGTACTATGGCGAAGGCCAGTATTCCTTAATGCCCCTCGATCGTTTTCATGGCATTGTTCCGAAATAAGTCTTGCGGGATATGATAAAAAAAGATAATTTTATATCGTGCTAAACAATTTTGTTCATATTTCTACTTTTGCCGTTGCCGCCCCTGTGGTAGCGAACGCCTGCGCGGCGGGTTAGCCCGCACATCGTAAGCCCATAGCGCAAAAGCGCGCGATCTGACCTCAACATCCCCCAAAAAATAATTTTTTATGCCTGATCTATCGGCACATGATATGCGAGATGAATTATGCCCCGTTCAACCTTTGAGACGACACCGATGAAACATACCCTTGAAACCCATCCGATGACGGATTTTCAATTCCGCACTGTGATTCAAAAACTTTCCCCTAATCAGGGGGCAGAAATGCTCTGGTACGCCCGAAAAAGACCAGATATTTTATCTTTGGCGCAAGGGGAAGGCAGTTTGACCACACCTGATTTTATCACGCATGCCGCCCTGAAATCGGCCGAACAGGGGCGCACCTTTTATGCCCCCGTCCAAGGTGTGCCAGAATTGCGGCAGGAAATTTCAAATTATTACAGCCGGATCATGAATCAGAATATCCCGACAAACCGTATTTTTGTGACGGGTTCCGGGACAACGGCTATGCACCTCGCGCTCACATCCATTCTGGATGAAGGGGATGAGGTGGTGGCGGTGACGCCGATTTGGAAAAATCTGCTTGGCGCAGTTGAACTTGCGCAGGCAAAAGTCGTTCAAGTTGGCCTTCAACATTCGGAAAATCGTGGCTGGACACTGGATCTGGATATGCTTTTTTCGGCGGTGACTCATAAAACAAAAGCTATGTTGATTGTGACGCCGTCAAACCCTACCGGGTGGGTGATGAAACGGGATGATATCAAGTCCGTCATGGATTTTGCCCGCGAGCGTGGTATCTGGATCATTGCAGATGAAGTATATCACCGTACCGTTTTTGACCAAACGCGGAGCCCTAGTTTTCTGGAAGTGGCAGAACCCGAAGATAAATTATATGTGATCAACAGTTTTTCTAAATCCTATGCCATGACAGGCTGGCGGCTGGGGTGGTTGGTGGGGCCTTCGGCGGCCGAAAACGTCATCCGTGATATTGCGCTCTATGATAATATGGGGCCACCTACATTTACACAGTTAGGCGGGGTTGAGGCGCTTCGTAATGGTGAAGATTTCATTGAATCACAACGTCAAATATGGGCGAAAAATTTGGATCTGGTGATGAACCGGTTTCAAAAAAACGGCCGTATTCGCATGATACGACCTGAGGCCACGTTTTATGCTTTTTTCCAAGTCGACGGGGAACCGAACTGTCTGATATTGACCAAGCGTTTGATCGATGAACAGGCTTTGTCCTTGGCGCCCGGATGTGCGTTTGGGAAATGTTGTTCGGGCTGGATCCGTATGTGCTTTGCTGCATCGGAATCTAAGATGACGGATGCGCTGAATCGATTAGACCGCGCGTTATTATGATGGTATCGCCAATTTTTTAAGAACATTCAATAATGACATGCGCCTGTGCAATCGGGGGTTCATCCGTTAAGGTCAGATGGATGGTGGCGTTTTGTCCGGGCGGAATAAGTCTATTGAGACGATCGCGTGCGCCTCCCGTTAACACAAGGGTTGGTTTTCCCGACGCGTCATTCATCACCCCAATATCTTTCATGAAGACACCTTGTGAAAACCCGGTGCCAAGGGCTTTTGCCCCTGCTTCTTTGGCCGCAAAACGTTTGGCATAGGTGGCAATATGTGTGCCGGCTTCGCGCCGTCTTTCGGCCTTGGCAATTTCGGCAGGGGTGAAACAGCGGTGAATAAAGCGATCCCCAAATCGCGCCAGTGTTTTTTCAATACGGCGTATGTCAATTAAATCTGATCCCATACCGATAATCATTTAAGGATCCTGACGCTGGGTGATTTCAAGCGAAGCTTTGTGTGCCTTTATTTCAAGTCGGCGCGTACGCGCCGCGCGCGCCCCTTTGACAAGATAATAAAACGGATAATAAAAAGTTGGAAATGTTAAAATTGCACAAATATATCCCCCCACCAATGTCGGCACGAAAATCGCCGCAGGATGGTGCATGATATCTTTGAAAGAAGCCGTATCCGGAAGCGTGCCTACGGCTTGATCAAAACCAAGTATATTCAAGGTAAATGTCCCGACCTCAAAGGCGATCCACATTAAAAAAGGGGTTGTCCAGAAATTACCAAAAGCAGACCCCACGAAAGACGCTAGCCAGTTCGTCCGCGTGATCCAGCAAAACAAAGCGGTTTGAAGAAGGTGAAAACCAAAAGTGGGCGTCCATGAGACGGCACATCCCGCCGTTAAACCAAGGGCGATGGAATGGTCACTGTCGTTAATACGAAGCACCCGATGCCGGACGTAGTCAAATGTCCGTCGCCAGCCCATTTTTGGCCAAATCAGATTTGAGAGCGTGTGCCAGATTGACGCTGGCTTTTTACGTTTGAATAACATGTTTATATTTGACTATCTTCATCTGCCTTTGGCACGGTCAACACTGGCCACTTCCGGGGTCGCGCGCAAGGCGGCGATCACATTTCCCAAGTGACGCGTGTCATTCACATACACATCGACCAACATGTCCCAAAAATCAAGGCTCCGGTTGGTAATTTTTAAATTAGTGATGTTGCCGCCACTTTTAGCAATAACAGTGGACAAGGCACCCAGCGCGCCGGGTTTATTATTGATGGTGATGTTTAAACGCGCGACGTGGGCTTCAGATCCTTCGGCACCTTCGCCCCACGATACATCCAGCCAGCGTTCTGGCGTATCGGCAAACGTTTCCAATGTTTCGCAATCAATAGTGTGAATGGTGACACCTTTGCCGGTGGTCACAATACCAACGATCCGATCTCCCGGAAGCGGGTGACAGCATCGGGCATAATGCAAAGCCATGCCCGGTATTAATCCTTTGATGAGCAGTGGCTTGCCGCCCTCTGGTTTCTTGCCCGTGGGTATTTTATCCGGGTCGATTTCCGGTAATTTCGCGGTTTCGACCTTGTGACCCGGAAAGATGGTGCGGAAAATATCCCGCACCGTGAAATGTCCTGACCCGATATTGGCGTAAATGTCATCGGCTTCGTCCACACGCATTTGCCCAACAATGCCAGCCACGGCTTTTTCCGTGAAATCATATCCTTCTTGCTGAAACATTTTCTTCAGCATGGCTTGACCCAATGCCACATATTCATCCCGCTGTTTTTGTCGAATGAAACGGCGGATATGGGATTTGGCTTTGCCGGTGACGACAAAACGTTCCCATGTCGGGGAAGGGTTCCCGGTTTTTGACGTGATGATCTCGACTTGATCCCCGTTATTTAATTTTGTATTAAGCGGCGCAATGCGGCCATTGATTTTGGCACCTACGCATTTATCCCCGACCCCGGAATGAACGGCGTAGGCAAAATCAACCGGGGTTGACCCGTTGGGCAGTTCAATCAAATCCCCCTTGGGCGAAAAGGCAAAGACCTGATCTTGAAATAATTCAAGCTTGGTATTTTCCAGGAAATCTTCAGGCCGGGTTTCCTGTTCGATAATATCCAGCAAGTCACGAAGCCAGCGATATTTCTTGATACTTCCCAGATCCGCCTTGGCACTTCCGGCCTTATAGGCCCAGTGAGCGGCCACCCCCAGATCGGCTTCTTGATGCATTTCTTGCGTGCGGATTTGAATTTCAATGCGCTGGCTCTCAGGGCCTAAAACGGTGGTGTGAATGGACCGATAACCGTTGGGTTTCGGCGTGGAAATAAAATCTTTAAACCGACCCGGTACTGTCGGATAGGCAGAATGGATAATCCCCAGTACATGGTAACATTCCCCCACATCCTTGACGACAATCCGAAACGCCATGATGTCGGATAATTGTTCAAAGGCCACGTTCTTGCGTTGCATCTTTTTCCAGATGGAATATTTTGTTTTTTCGCGGCCAGAAATATGATGTTCTATCCCTGATTCAGTCATCAGTTTTTTGAGTGCGTCGATAATCTTGG
>CAZZGO010000077.1:0-6793 GCA_964654245.1 uncultured Pseudobdellovibrionaceae bacterium
GCCGTGGAAAAAGCCCTTCGGGACGGCGGTTATCAGGTCAAGGTGATTGATGTCACGAAAGACCTTTCCAAACTGGTGGCGGATTTAACGCCCCGCCCGGATGCCGTATTCAACAATCTGCATGGACGGGGCGGCGAAGACGGGGTTATTCAGGGCGTGCTGGAAATGCTGGAAATTCCCTACACGCATTCAAGTGTTCTGGCCTCGGCGATCGGGATGAATAAACCTGCCGCCAAACGCATGGCGGCCAGTGTGGGGGTGCCCAGTGCCGAAGGACAGGTTTATACCAAACAGCAGGTTCTGGCCGGGCATGTGATGCCCCCGCCTTATGTGGTGAAACCCCCGTGCGAAGGATCGAGCGTGGGGGTGCGTCTTATTCTGGATAAGGATAACCATGAACCACTGGATGCCGAGACATGGACATTCGGCGAAGAAGTGCTGGTGGAGCGGTATATCCCCGGCAAGGAACTGACCGTGGCGGTGCTGGACGGGAAGGCTCAGGCTGTGACCGAAATTATTTCCCATACCCGCTTTTTTGACTATGAGGCCAAATATCAGGATACGCGCACGGAATTGGTGCTTCCGGCGAAACTTCCCCCGGATGTGTATCAGACAGCTCTGGATTATGCCCAGCGCGTCTATAAGTCATTGGGATGTAGCGGTCTGGCGCGGTGCGATTTCCGATATGATGATTCCCAAAACAGTCCAAAGGGGTTATACTTCTTGGAAATCAATACCCAGCCGGGACTGACGGCGGAATCTATCGGTCCTTCGCAGGTTGTCTATAACGGCTCCACCTTCATTAAACTTTGTTCGCATCTGGTAGAAACAGCAACATGTCACGGCTCTCTCACGGCACAAGACGATCTCAGTTCACACGGCGTTCAGCGCAAGCGGAACGTCTGATCTTCTGGGCACGCCGGGGGCTGGTCTGGGGCGGGGCAGGAGTGTTTGTCCTGTGGGTGGCCTCATGGCTTTATCTCTCCGGCATGACCGCCAAAATTTCCAACTGGAGTCACGATCAAACCTTGGCGAAAACCGCCGAAGCCGGTTTTGCGATTAAAAATATCCTGCTTGAAGGACGCGTGCATACCGACCCGGATGTGATCCGCGCGATTTTAAATGTCGCCGAAGGGGATTCTGTATTTGCGGTGACACCCGAAAAGGTCAAAACAGACTTGGAAAAAATATCATGGATTAAATCGGCGCAGGTCGAACGCCGCCTGCCGGATACGATTTATGTGGGGCTGACGGAACGCACACCCATTGCGCTCTGGCAGAAAGACCAGAAAATCAGTGTTGTGGATGCTGAAGGTGTTGTACTGACCGATCAAAATCTGGAACAGTTCCAGCATTTAATGATGGTGGTGGGGGTGGGTGCCCCCCAGAAAACAAAAGAATTGATGACCTATCTGGCCGCCGAACCCACGATTGCCCGTCAAGTCGAAGCAGCGGTGCGTATTGCGGATAGACGCTGGGATATTGTCATGAAAAACCGGGTCAAGGTTAATCTGCCGGAACAGGATATGGGACTTGCCCTTCGGCAATTGGCACAGGCACAGGAACAGGATGCCATTTTGGATAAGAATATCGAAAGCATCGATATGCGTGAGGGCGGGCGGCTCACGGTGAAAACCGCGCCCGGCACTGCCGAAGGGTTGAAGGCCAGTTTCAAGGGGGGGAGCCCGATCTAGCATGAAACAAAAAATAAAACCCCGCGGCACTTTGCTGGCGGCGCTGGATATTGGCTCTCATAAAATTGCCTGTTTCATTGGCCGCGTGACGGATGATGAAGGCAATATTGAAATTCTGGGCGTGGGGTATCAGGCCGCCAAGGGGATCAAGGGCGGAACGGTTGTGGATTTAGAACTCGCCGAGAGTTCTATCCGCCAGACGGTGCATGCGGCCGAAAACATGGCGGCGGATGTCATGAAAGGATATCCGCTTCGGGATGTCATTATTAATGTGCCGGGTGTGTTTGCGCTGTCCCATATTATGTCGGCGGAAATTCAGGTGCATGGTCATGATATCACGGATAACGATGTCCGCCGCGCGCTGGCCAAGGCACAAGATCAGGTTTTAAGCGCCGAATATGAACTTATTCATACTATTCCGATTGGTTACCGGATCGATGGGCGCGAGGGGATACGTGATCCGCGCGGGATGGTCGGTAAAATGCTCGAGGTCGGCATTCATATGGTCACCGCCGAGGTCAGCCCGCTTCAGAATATGGCATCCTGCATTGAACGTTCTCATCTGGATATATCGGCCGTGTGTTCAGCACCCTATGCGGCGGGGCTGGCCTGCATGGTCGAAGATGAAATGGATTTAGGATGCACCGTCATCGACATGGGCGCGGGCATGACATCCATGGCCGTGTTTCAAAATGGCAGCATGATTTATTCGGATTGCGTGCCTGCCGGTGGCTGGCATGTGACGAACGATATTGCCCGGGGTCTAACATGTGCCAGCGTAGACGCGGAGCGTATTAAAACGCTTTACGGGAATGCGATCGCCTCGGGGACGGATGACAGTGAATTAATTGATGTCCCGCAAATGGGCGATGCCGACCGCCATAGTCCCAACCATATCCCCCGGTCTTTGCTGGTGGGGATCATCCAGCCGCGCATTGAAGAAATTTTAGAAATGGTCAACGCCAAACTGACCGATAGCGGTCTGGGCGCGCAGGTAGGTAAGCGCGTGATTTTAACGGGCGGGGCGTCGCAATTACCGGGTGTACGTGAACTGGCACAACGTGTGCTTAATAAACAAGTGCGTCAAGGCCGTCCTATTCGGCTCGGGTCATTACCCGATGGTGTTTCCGGATCTGCTTTTGCGACCACTGCCGGACTACTTCATTACATGACCGAGCGATCTCATGAAATGCCTGCCGACATCATGGCCACCGTGGAACCGGGATCATTATGGGAGCGCGTCAAAGGCTGGTGGAAGGAAAATTGGTAATACATATTTAAATAAACATGCATATTAAAAAAGCGGCACGATGGCCGCTTTTTTAAAAGCTTCAAGATTTTTATTTTACCACAAGAAGAAGTGCCTCTTTTACTTTCTCTAATTTCGTATTTGCCAGTACCCATGTGCCGGGATGTCTTTCGCGTGTTTCATATCCTTCTTCTGTTTTGACCGTGATATGAAAGTGTGAAGATAAATAAGAACGTCCTGCTGGTTCTAAACGAATGTCCCCGCTAGGCTGGGAAATTAATTTCATGTTTTCCAGTGCGGCATAGGTCTTGGCATGGTCACCAACACCATTCGCCAGCTTAACCCCTGCCGCGGCCGCATACAGAATTGAATAAAGATAGGGTGATGAAATACCAATCCCATGTGCTTTGTCTTCGATGGTTTTATTAGGGCTCAGATTGTGTCCCATGCCCGCAGGTGATGTTTCTTGTTTCTGTGTATTAGACGGCATAATTTAACCTCCACTTTTTTTATGAAAATCAAAAATACCAAATTCACTACGGCAACGCAACAATATTTATGTATTATCCACAAGGTTGTTATTTTATTACAACAGTGGACATGCATCTTATAAAAATACTCTCTAACCCTTGGTTTTGGCCATGTTTAGAAATTTTTTCTGGACATTTCAGGCGTGGGAATGAATGGTCTTTCTTTGTGATTATGTGTTTTAAAGGGGCGGAGCGGAGATTGATGCGTATCAATAATGAGTATGATGTGGCAATTGTCGGGGCGGGCGTTACGGGCCTCACCGCGGCGATCCGTCTGGTAGAGATCGCCCAACAACAGCAGAAACCCGTCCCGCGTGTGGTGGTGCTTGAGGCGGATCAAGAACCGGGGGGGCGCATGCGTTCCCAGACATTATCCAACGGTCTTTCTGTTAACACAGGTGCCCATTGGGGACACGGGGGATTGAATAACCAATTTTTTCGCTGGGCGATCGGCCGTTATGATCTCACGGCTTGCCCACTGGATACGGCGGAAACACGGATGAATTTTTCAGATCATTCCTGCCTTGATCAGGGTTTCATGGATCATGCCATGACCAGAATAACAAGTGCATGGGAGTGTTTTAAAAGCCGCCACGCCGATCAAGGAGATAGATCTGATCTGAGTTTGAAATCGCTCGTGAGAACAATAGACGATCTGCCCACGTCATTATTTGCCCAATATAAGTCTGCAGTCTGGATGGGCGTACATGACCCGGCTGAGGTATCCATGCGGGAATTCATCGAAGATCCCAATGGTTCTGGCGGTCTGGTGATTGACGGGGGAAACGATTTAATCATCCGGTCGATGATCGGTGAATTGGCACAAAATAATATCTCAGTGATCACGGGTTCCGCTGTTCTTTCGGCAATTCATGAACCGGGCGGATCATCTGTACATCTGCACGTTCGGGATAAAGAATATAGTGATTACCGGGCATCTCAATGTCTTATCACCGTGTCGGCGGGTGTATTAAAATCAAGCGTGATTGATTTTGATGCCTCCGTGTACCCCATCCTTCAACCCGTTCTGGCGGATATTTCCATGGCACAATTTAATAAGGTTATTGTGCCGTTAAAGACCGATTTCATGAAGGCGTCTGGGGTTGAGGCAGATACACATATAGCTGTTCTATATAGTGATCATCCAAACCCGTATTTGGTTCATATGAACCCGAATGGTAAACCGATGGCCACAATCTTTATATCGGATAGAGAATCAAGACGTGTAGAACGATTGAGCGAAACAGATCTTTTAGATTGGACTCGCTCTGTCTTAAGCCGGGTCGCTCCGCTTCGTGATTTTGAACCCCATCTGGATGGTGACGTTGTTGCCACAAAATGGGGAGAAAACCCGCTGGTGAAAGGGGGATATTCAATTCTACGTCCGGGAGGCTTGCGTTATGACCCGGTCACCGCCGGACGCATTACCTTTGCCGGTGAAGCTTTTTGTGCCAAGCAAGAGCATAGTCCCAGTCAAGTTGAGGGAGCCTATCATTCCGGACGTATGGCCGCGGAGCGCATATTCCCAAAACTAGGATAAAAGCCGCGTGATATAGTTCTGGAAGGACAGTCGCAAGGCTTCGGTTTGTAATTGTTGACGTACCTGAAGCGCCAGAAGTTCGGCGCCGGCTTCTTTTTCATCTCCCACGACCAGATCCCGGGCGCCATCCTCGTGAATCTGGATGGTATCCTGTGTAAAATTAAGCCGGATGGAAATAATGCTCATGTCTACCGACAGGCTGGCCAGATAACTGCGCAGGGTTTGACGTGCCGCAAACACTTCATCTTGCGCAAGGGTAAGCGTGCTGAGTTTTAGAAAATCCCTGGTCATCAAACCCAAACCTTGGGATGTAGCCGTGATCCCTTCGGTCGTCAGGTAACTCGTGTGTTCGGGATTGAAAAACGTTTTGACACTCTCCCCGATCAATAAACCAATGCCCCGGAATTGGGAATCCTTGGCGATTTGATCAATCTGTTCCAAAATGACGGTATATTCCCGCGCATAACTCTCCGCCCGGGCGACCAACGCGGGATCGGCGGCTGACACAAACAGGCTTGAATCCCATTCGATTAGATAATTGAATGACGTGCCGCCATTTTGGTCATTCCAACGTCCGTCGGCACGTAAATGAACATGATCTTCGTTGCCGCCGGAATTGTTGGGCTCCCCGCCGCCCCAATTCGCATAGGAACCGCTCACCGTCGATCCGCCCGCTCCGCCTTGCCAAAATTGCTGACCGCTCTCAGGCCCGGATGTCCATCGCCATTCGCCTTCAACCGTGGCATCGCTTCCGCCGATCCACGTGCTTGAGGTGGTCAGCGCATCCAGAAAATCATTTTCCTGTTGCGAGGTGATGTTGGCTAAATGGCCTGTGACACCGGCGACGCCCGTGACCCCCGGCGGCTCGATCAATGAAGAACTTTGGGCAATCGCGTTGGCCGTCGCCCAATTGGCAGGCCCGCCCAGCCGGTAAAAACTTTGTGTCACCGGGGAATACGTGACCCCCGGATTCGCCGCCAGAATGGCCGTGATATCTTCATTGCTTAAGGACGTCACCAGTGAGGTGAGGGTACCCGCATAAAGCTCGGCTCTGGCTTCATCCAATAAGGCGTCTGCTTGGTCGATGAGTTTCAAAATCGCGGTGATCCCTGTATTCGCGGCATTCACTGCGCCTACGCCTAAAGAGATTCCATCTAAAATCCGGGTGAGATCGCTGGCCTTTTGAGAGAGGGCGCGTGATAAAAAAAAGTTGGATGGGTTATCCAGCGCCGAATTCACCTCTTTCCCTGAGGCAAGTTTCAACTGCACCCGGTCAATCAGTGTGCTAGTTTTCTTGATCGACTGAAGAACGGAAAGCTGAACACCCGATAACAGGCTTCCGATTTTGCCCACCATGTGACATGTCCTAATTGCTTATTATGTCTTTGCCTGAGGGTCTCCCTCCGTTTGCGCAAAAACGTTGGCCATAGCACTGCAAGCCCTATGCCACGAAAATATCGAGGGCAGGGGGGACAAGGTTGTCATATGTTCATAAAAAAATGGTGGGGTGGAGGGACTTGAACCCCCGACACAAGGATTATGATTTGGACTAGGGTGATATGTGAGCTGTTTAGAGGCGTTCGGTTCTATCACCTCTACCGCTTGGTATGGCTGGGTTTCAGGCTCTGGAGTTATAAGAATTCATTCAAACCCGTTCAGATTAATTCACCGCCGCTGATACCCCAAAAGTTACCCCACAGTTTGTTTTATTAAAGATGTTGGGTAGGGGGGGCTTCAATAGGAAGATACTTCGTAACTAATAATAAACACCAATACCGCC
>CAZZGO010000078.1:0-6672 GCA_964654245.1 uncultured Pseudobdellovibrionaceae bacterium
ATAACTTTCTTATTCGGTTTGAAGATCTGAACGTTCAAACCGGTCTAAAGTTCTACGAATTTCTGATTCCGGCATATCCCGGTAAGCCTCGGAGACAGCCGTCGCCCGCCGGCCATCACTTGATTCCATCGTGCCTGTGCCTTTTAAATCGGCGGGTCTATATATTTGACGTGCCAGCTGTGTTTCGATACCACACCCGAAACGATACCCTTCCTGAAAGGATCGGTTGGTTTCATATCCATCCATACCGGGCATGGGAGAACAATCTTTCGGCGCGCTCACGGAAACAGTTTGATAATGAATGCTCAAAGCCGGGTCAACGCCCTTTTCCGGCAAGGTTGAGGTCTTGACATGGGAAACACCCTTAACCCGGAGCGTTTCCGCCATCCGTGAAAGATCATTGACCGCCTTCATGGCCGTATAGGTGCGTGAGGACGGATCAAAACTAACCGTTAATTCAACGGGGCCTTCTCCATACCGACGATAATTCTCCGCAAGCAAGGATAAATGCGCTTCGGTAACCTCTTTAACAGGAATTTGATCTATCTGTGTCTGTTCCGTCAATCGGGGCTTATTTTCGTTCATCATCGAGGGTGTTGTTTGTGTACACCCCGACACAGTCAGGGAAACAGCAACGACCAGCGAAAATTTTAAAATGTCATGTGTCATGCGCGATGCCTTCCATTAATCCATGATATATCCAAAAGTGCCCTCATCTTTCATCAGACTGACGGGTGTTTTCTGGCCATAGGTGCGGCGCATATTTTCGGTGAAGGCTGAGGAGAGTTTTGATGGTTCTTTTGGCAAGGGCGCTTCAGCAGGTCCTTCAATCGGGTCGTCTGACACCATTTCGGCATTATTCTGGCCATAGGGAGATACCAAGTAGGGGGTGACAATCACGACAACTTCTGATTCATCACGCTGGAATGTATCTGATTTCACCAGATCGCCAATCACAGGCACTTTATTGACGCCCGGCAAGCTGGTAAGCCCTGAGATGGTATCAGACTGAAGCAAACCCGCAATCATAAGTGTCCCGCCACTGGGCAATTCAACCGTTGTCTGGGCACGACGTACATTGAAGGTTGGAATATTGACGCCATTGAGCTGAAGATTCTGGTCGAATGACGTCGTTGAAACTTCTGTGGTCATCTCAAGTGAGATCCGTTTGTTTGACATCACCAGCGGACGGAAATTCAACGACACCCCAAACGGACGGAAGTCATAGACAAGGTTTCCGTTCTGATCGAGCTGGGTAGGGATGGGGAATTCACCCCCGGCCAAAAACCCGGCTTGTTCGCCTGAAATCGCGGTCAGATTAGGTTCTGCCAGCGTATTCACAATGCCCTCTTCTTCCAGCGCCCGGGCAATAAAACTTAAGGGGCCAAAACTGCCGCTAGCATAGTTCAACGCCATAATCCCCAGTTGTGCGGGTGCCGATAACCCCAAAGCCGGCGCCGATGTCAACGTTGACACAATATCTTGGTTACTGGGCCCTTGGTTGGCGGATAATCCCAGATCTTTCAGTGCAGAGCGTGAGGCTTCGACGATTTTCACACGAAGCATAACCTGTTGTTCGCCCCTGACCGTGAGCATATTGGTGATAACATCATCCGTAGAAGCCGCGGCGCCTTGGGTTTCGGCGGCATATTGCGCGACAAGATTAGCAATGCTGTTGGCAACCGACGGCGTCGAAACCTCGCCCGTCAGCACCAATTGATCTGTCATCCCGGTTAAGGTGATTTTTTCATCGGGATAGAGTTTTTCAAGCATAGATTCCAATTTTTCGGTATCCATCTGAACATGCACATTCAGGCGTTTTAAAATATTGCCATCAGCATCCATCGCCATGATGTTGGTTTCACCGAGCGATGCCCCCACTAGATAAAGACGGTTGGATTTAACCGCCATGACGTCCACGACCGACGGATCGGCCACCAGAACATCGGATACATCGCCCGGAATATCCACCATTTCGGCTTTACCCAGCATGATCGACAACATGGGATCGCGTGCCAATTTACCCAGTTCCGGCAGGCTGGCTTTGTCTGTGGCCGCATGGGATATTCCAACAGGCGCACATGTTATCATCATCACAAGCGATAAGATTTTAAGGGTGTGTTTCAACATCTTTTTGTTCCTTATTCCTGATCCGGCAAGGGCTGACGAACATTCATAATCATGACATCCTGACCGCTAAAAATTCTCACCTTGCCGCCACTTCCTTCTTCGGATGATTGCGCCTGTGCCAGATTTTTTAGAACCCGGCTCATTTTCACATCTGTTGTCATGGGTCCTTGTTTTTTCTGTGTGTTGTCGCCAATACCGCGCAGAGACAAGGTGACATCGCCCATCCGTGTGGCAAGCGCCAGTTTTTCTGCACCTTCAGAATCAACTTCTAATGTAATCGTGCGCGCTACTTTGGCTTTGTCTTCTTCGCGTATGGCTTGTTGATCTGAGGCCAGAACCCGGACATTTTCTAAAATGGTTTCGCTGGCCTGTTTATTGACCATGGACTGTACCGCCGGATTGGGACGTCCATCGACATTGACCTTATAAGTCACAATTACATCCACATAATCGCCGGGACCTACAAATCCGCCAGCAATATTTTGAGCTTTGACGGAAATACCCATGGCACGCATGCCTTCTTTTAATTTTGCCGCCAGAAAATTGGCTTTTGTTTCCCCGATCAATAATCCGGGGTGAACGGGCTGGCCTGATTTGATGGCTTGAATAACACGGCCTTTGGCGGCTTCGTGGGCGGGCATATTATCCTGACGAATAATTGCGCCATCAAACAAGGATGATTCAGGCCATGTCTGCCATTTGATGTCGCCTTCTTTAATCTCTCTGCCGATGGGCAGGTCACGTCCGGCCACCAGAATTTGAACTTTGGGTGTTCCGCTCTCGTCACCTTTCTTGCCTTTCAAACTGGATTGAACCAGTACAGCCACAAGCACCGCAATCAGGAATCCCCCGACCAGAACTATGATGATATTTTTATTCATGACATCACCTTTCTTTGTGGCACGCGGAATATTTGAAATATCATCCCACGTAAAAGACCAGAAAACTTAGGAGAACTTTTTTAGATGATCCGGCAGGACATCTCAGAGAACACAGGCATTAATCCACCTATCACCATAAGCCGTAAGTTCTTAATTTTTCATGAACCACTCACCAGACTGGCAAGACGATCGAGCGAGACATATCCATTTTGTATAAAGGCCACCAGTGCGCCAAAGAATATGGCAATTCCATAAGGTACCGCACTTTGTCCGGATTGTGTTTTGGCAATCCAGCTTTGTTCGGCCGGGTCTTTAAACGGTTTGTATTTTTTAATCAGCAAGGCCGCCACCCCGAGGATACCGCCCACCAGCGTGGTATAAAATAAGAAGGCTGGCATACCCGTCATCCCCACCCAAAGTGCATAGGCGGACGCGAGTTTTGAATCACCTGCCCCAAACCACCCGAGCGAAAAAAGAATAAAGGTCACAACAAACATCAAGCCGCCCGATATCAGATGTGTTTTTAAGGATCCGAAATAAAGTGCCTCTGGCGGTGCCAGAAAATGATAAGCCGGCCAGGCAAGCACAAAAGCGATAACAATCAAGACGGGATAGATGTTGGAAATCAGAAGTCCCTTGAAATCTGTCCACGCGCTCATCAGGCCGGAGCCCAACGCCACCAGCACGCAAAAAGCCAGAATAAAAACGAGTAATGTGCCCATGATTATGATGTGGAAAGAGGTTACGGAAATTTACAGAATCTTTTCGGGGAGGGAAAAAGAAAGCCTGCCTGATTGAAAATAACAACCACGGCAGGCTTTCTGATCAGTCAAAAACCCTTGTGGCTTATGATGTCGTGCCTTCAAGGGCAGAACCCATATCTTCGAACAAGGCGGTCAGGTCTTCCCCGAACGCAAACACAGCCGCGGCAATCGCGAGCGCAATACCGGCCGCAATCAGACCATATTCAATGGCTGTCGCGCCGTCTTCTTTTTTTGCATAAGCAATAGCAAGTAGTTTCAACATGTAGAGATCTCCTTCGTTTTTTGGTTTTAGTTAGTTTTTTTTGTTTACCCACGCCCCAAAAAGATTTTGAAGCACTAACCGTTACACAAACAAGAATATAACACGAGCTTTTAACAAGCGGTTAAAAAAAATGCATAAAGATTAATTTTTTACAGAAAAAGACGGGGGCGGCCTATTGATTCTATTGAACTCTTGGCAATAGAGCCCAGATCAATTCTTAATAAATACGCCTCAAACTTAGATCAAATTTAAAATAAATTAAGACGTCGTCTTATCCGTTTCCACGCTGACAATTGGAAATCCATCTTCATCTAACGGCAGTGTGTTGGTGACCTCTTCGCCCCACCGGGTGATTAAACCCTGTTTTTCTTTTTCAATTTGCTTCACCCGCGCTTTGCCTTTTTCGGACATGATGCCAATGACAATACCTGTCATTGCCCAATCGATCATATAACCAATGGCTGCGGCAAAATACATGACAATAATAGTGCGCGGCTCCAGCAGATAGCCCATCGCATTATCAAAAGTATGGCCCCGCATCCATAGTTCCAGAATAAAGGGAACACATCCGGCGAGATTCATGGAACCAATCGTGAGTGTCCTGACCTTACCGCGTGTCTTATCAATCAACAATGCCGCACCGGTGGGTAACATCCCAACAATAAGAATGACAGTGGTCGGCAAGAACACGACCCCCAGAAGGGTACCCACGGTAATAAACAGATTTCGCTTCCAGCTCATGCTTATCCCATAAATCCTGTCATGCCTTGCCCGTTAAAGGCCAGATATGTCGACACGATAATGACCAATGCAGCAATAATAAAAGACGTCACGCCCGCCACCTGCCGCCCCAGATCGCGCCCATAAACATCCCCCCGTGCCAATTTTGCCTCGAGCGTACGTTGTTCAACGGACAAATCGTAAAAATAACGCATATTCCTCAAGAACTCTCGTTTATCCATCATCATCAATTCAGGATTATCAATCTTGGCCACTAGTTTAACAATATCGCCCGTTTCGCCCAAGGCCGTTACCTGCGTTTTTAATTTCTGGCGTAATTCACGGTCATGGATACGTTCATAAAGGGGATCTAAATAACTGACGATCCATTTGGCGATACCGGGGAACGGGGGCAATCGACCTCTTTTCTGCATCATCGCCAGTGTTTTGATTTCTCCCGCAATGCGTTTATGTGTCTCTGGGGCGCTTAAATCACCGATAAACGAATCAATGGATTGCCGATCTTTGACCGATACAAACGCAATGATATGGCGATCCAACATATACGCCGGACGTGCCGGGGAAGCCGATAGCGCCTCAAGCGCATACATGACTTCATCTGCAGTTCGTGCTTGATAGAAACCGATTTTATCGCCTAAGCAATAAGATTCCGGACATAAAAGATAAATACAACGTTCAATACCGTAGCCAATATTTTTCTGACGCAAAAATGTCCGGCATGAATCAAATTTGGAAATCAGTGCACTTGAATCAATACCCGCCCCTTCATGCATATCGACCCATTGCAGAACGATATATTGTTCGATTAATTCCTGATAAATCTGGATATCTTTTTTCCGGATATAGGCTTCGGTTAAGGCCTTGCCAATACCTTCGGGTAAAAGGCTTAAACCTTTATACCGAATAGGCGCACACGTATCGAGCGCAATTGATAATCGCGTTACAAGACGTTCCGGAAAGCCGGGTCCTCTCCCGTTTTCCATGGCAATATTGACAGCTTTTTGAATGCGGTCTGCCAGAATTTCATCGTCTATCGCCCGGACAAGCCATTGATCCATTTCGCCGCTATCAATTAACTGTACGGCTTCGGTTGTATTAAGATGCAGATTTCTAGCCAGAGGTTCCGGGCGTATATATTTTTCACCCAGAAAAATCAACGGACGATTGGCCTTCAGTTTTCGTGCACCTTGCTTGGGTGTATTACGCCGCCCCTCAAGCCATGCCTTGACATCATCCAGCGTCCAGCGTTGCGCCGGATCATCGAAAAGAAGCCCTCTTAGTAATTCAAGAATAGCCCCCGTAAATCTGTCCTTTCCCGTTAAAGCCTGATAACTGCCCACATCCATTTTTTCGGCAATAATCTGGGCATCAGAGTAACCCCGCATCGGGTCACTAGATCTTAAAATCACTGCCAAAGAAACACCCAGCGCATAAAGATCATCATCAATCGTGGCCAGCCCGCGCGCGACCGGGTCTGTCATGCCTCGTTCAAGGGTCTGATATAAAACAGGCGGATGATAAGAGATCGGCAAGGTCAAACAATCACCCAGCACGACACGATCAAAGTTTTTGGCGCCGCCATCAAACATGTTGGCGGGATGAATACTGCCGTGAAATGTGTCTTTATTTCGAAGATCCAGTAAAACATTGATGATGGGTTTAACCACCAGATCCATCACCTTGTCTGGCTTCCAATCCAAGCCGCCTTCGCGGTCGTCTGGCATGATGGATGCGCCCAGTTTATGTTCATAGATAAACACATATTTTCGTTTTTTTTCAGCCGGCCATGGCATCGCCCCATGGGCGATGAGCCGCACCAGTGAGGGGTTCAAAATAGTAGAAAATTGAGTGGCCTTGGTGATGCAGGGGATGAGCGAGTCATCACAGACCATGG
>CAZZGO010000079.1:0-6613 GCA_964654245.1 uncultured Pseudobdellovibrionaceae bacterium
CCCGAAGCACCATCCCCCCGCCATCCCCCGTACAGGTATGCGCAGAGGTGCAGGAAAAATACGCGCGGCCATATCCGCCCGTGGCCAGTATAGTTTGATGAGCCCGAAAGCGATGCAGGGTACCATCATCCAGATTCCACGCCATCACCCCTCGGCAGGCACCCTCATCATCCATGATCAGATCAAGGGCAAAATATTCAATAAAAAACTCAGCCTTATGCTTCAAGGCTTGTTGATAGAGCGTGTGCAAAATCGCGTGCCCGGTCCGGTCTGCCGCGGCACAGGTTCGTTGTGCCGTGCCCTTGCCGTAATGGGTGGTCATGCCGCCGAAGGCACGCTGATAAATTTTTCCTTCGGCGGTGCGCGAAAATGGCACGCCATAATGTTCCAGTTCGATCACGGCGGGAATGGCTTCGCGGCACATATATTCAATGGCGTCTTGATCCCCCAGCCAATCCGATCCTTTGATCGTGTCATAGAAATGAAACCGCCAGTCATCTTCGCCCATATTGGCCAGCGCGGCCGATATGCCCCCTTGCGCCGCCACCGTGTGCGAGCGCGTCGGGAACACCTTGGAGATCAATGCGGTCCGAAGTCCTTTTTCTGCACAACCAAACCCCGCCCGAAGACCTGCGCCGCCTGCCCCCACCACCACAACATCATATTCATGGTCAACAATTTTATAGCTTGAGGTCATGGGAATTACTTCTTTTCATGGTTAAATACTGTTTAACTTCATAGACGGTTCCAAGCGCGGCATAGGCGTTGAGGACAGTAAATCCAGCAACTGTTATAAAATTTAGCGCCTCTGGTTGTACCGCGGCAATTTTGACAGAGTGCGTCAAAAGATGGGGGAATATTCCAAACGTCAAAACAGCCCCTTTAAAAACATTTTTCAGTTCATCAGAAAAACAGATCATTACAGAGCTACCTTAAGAATAGAGAAAATACAGGCCACACCGAGCGCGATGAAAAACAGTTTCGCGCCAATAATTTTAGCTAGCTTGAGGCATTTACAGGAAATGTAGTCTTCATAGATGACCTGAAGCCCGAGCGTCGCATGATAAAACATCGATAAAATCAACAAAATCATCAAACCGGCATGAAGTGGGTTCGATAACCATGTCGTGAATTCAAGATAATTCGCCCCTGCCAGTTTCATCACAGAATAAATCAGCCATATCACGAGCGGAATATTCGCCAAAGCCGTGATGCGTTGATGCATCCAGTGGGGAACACCGCTATGCCCCCCGCCCAATCCCTTGGCGCGTTTCATGGGCGTTACAATATGATGATCCGTCATAATAAATCCTATCTATATATCAAAACGCAGTACCATGTGGCGGCCGTTAGCCCGATCGACCCTAGAATGATGATCCACCCTGACACCATCGCCCCGGTATGGGAAATCAGACGCCCCGTATCCATCAACATATGGCGAATGCCGGAAAGCAGATGATAATAAAGTGCCGCCGACCAACCGAACATGACAAGGCGCCCGATATCCGTCATGAACAGATCCATGACATGGTTGTACCAGACCTCGCCCATAGCCGCGGCAATTAACAAAGCCGCGATTAAGAGCGTACCGGCGGCCAGAATGACCCCCGTGATGCGGTGTGTAATCGACAGCCGCGCTGATAAGGGTAATCGGTAGATTTGAAGATGGGGGGATAACGGACGATTAGGATTCGTGTTCATAGTCGTTAATATAGTCCGAACCCGGCATTTTTCAAAAGAAAAATACCCAAAGAATTCAAACGCATGAGTATAAGTATCCGGTCAGGAAGCGGGCTTGAAGGTGAGGGCCACCCCATTCACACAATACCGTTTTCCCGTTTGCGGCGGGCCGTCCCGAAACACATGCCCCAGATGCCCCCCACACCGGGCACAATGAACTTCTGTGCGTGGAACAATTAATTTGAAATCCGTCGAGGTGCCCACGGCAGATCGGTCAATCGGCGCGTAAAAAGAAGGCCAGCCTGTGCCACTTTCGAATTTTGTTTTTGACGAAAATACGGGTGCATCACATCCGGCACAATGATACACACCGTTACGTTTTTCATGGTTTAATAAAGACGATCCGGCGCGTTCTGTTCCATGCTCCCGTAAAATTCGATACGCTTCGGGCGAAAGCCGCTTTTTCCATTCCGCGTCAGGCAAGACAAAGGGAAAGGATGCTTTTTTATCTTTAATCACATTTGACGTGATCCATTTTTCGGCGCGCGCCAAGCCGGGGATAAAAAGGGCAAGCCCGCCCAAAATGCCCCCCGCCAATACGATACGCCGGTTTCTGTTCATAGCGTCTTTCATTTAACCCATGGAAACAAAAGATTATGCTGCGGCCTTCATATAATCTTTTACTAAAACCTCGGCGATTTGAACCGCATTCAAGGCCGCACCTTTGCGTAAATTATCCGACACACACCAAAAATTCAGGCCGTGTTCCACCGTGTCATCTCGGCGAATGCGCGAGACATAGACATCGTCTTCGCCCGCAATCTCGGCCGGGGTGACAAAACCCATATCGGAATCAAGGTCAATAACCGTGACGCCCGGGGCATGTTTCCAGGCTTTCATCGCCTCCTTGGGGGAAAGGGGTTTTTCAAATTCAACATTGACCATTTCAGAATGCCCGATAAACACAGGCACCCGTACACAATTCGCGCAGACCTTAATCGCCGGATCCAGAATTTTCTGGGTCTCCACGGTCATTTTCCATTCTTCCTTGGTGCGGTCATCGTCCATAAATTTATCAATCTGGGGGATAATATTAAAGGCGATCTGTTTGGAGAATGTTTCTTTTTCAACATCATCATTCATGAAGAACTTACGGGATTGATTGAATAATTCATCCATGCCGGATTTACCTGCCCCAGATACGGATTGATAGGTGGACACAACCACGCGTTTGATTTTAGCCAGATCATGTAGCGGCTTTAACGCCACCACCATTTGAATGGTTGAACAATTCGGGTTGGCGATAATGTTTTTCTTGGTATGCCAAGATATATCCTGTGGGTTGACCTCAGGGACGACCAGCGGGACATCCGGATCCATACGGAAATGGGAGGTGTTATCGATCACCACTGCTCCCGCGGCGGCGGCCTTGGGGGAAAATTCGGCCGACACTTTGGCACCGGGTGACGATAAGACAATATCCACCCCTTTGAAATCAAATTTGGCAAGATCCTGAACCTTCAGGTTATCATCCCCAAACGATACTTCACGTCCCACCGAGCGCTCAGATGCTAGGGCGATCACATCACTCACCGGAAACTGGCGATCATGCACAATCGTCAACATTTCATGACCAACATTTCCAGTCGCCCCGACCACCGCAATTTTATATCCCATGTGTTTTCTCCTGATATCTGATTTTTTATCACGAAGTCTCTTGAAAATCTAAGTAAAAAGACGTCGCGCTCCCCCGGGCTTCGTGATAAAAATGATGATCATGTCTCTGGTGATCCCCCCTTATGATGATATTCCGATCGGCGTTTGTGTCATCAAGCGGGATCGGCAAGATCTGGATGTTTTATATGCCAACCCGGCGTTAACATCTGCCTTGGGCACACCGGCATTCAAAACGTTAGAAGAATTATGGCCGGGGACAGAGATGGGGGAACTCGCCAAAAGATTGCGCACGCCTGTGCCCCCCCGGACAGCGACTCTGCCCTATATACACCCGGGGACAGGTGTAAAACGCTGGGCGTTGCTGAATATTGATGAAACAACTCATGACAGTCAGGACACCTTAACCCTGTGGGCTACCGATATTTCCGCCAGCAAAGAGGCCGAAAGTCGATTGCAAGAAGCCGTGGCGAGTGCCGATGCCGCCGCTCATCAAAAATCAAATTTTTTGGCGACCATGAGCCATGAAATCAGAACACCCATGCAATCCGTCTATGGACTTTTGGAATTGATCGAGGCCGCGCATCCTCCGGCCGATATCCTAACCATGGCACGCACGGCCAAGGGGTCGGCGAGTGGTCTCTTGGAAATTCTGGATGATATCCTGGATTTTGCCAAAATGGATGCCGACCAGATGGAACTGGACTTATTCGAAGTACCGGTACGCACCTTGGCGCGGGGGATTATCGAAGCCCTCGCCGTGAAAGTGCATGGGAAGAAAGTCGAATTAAGAGATGATATCGCACCGGATGTGCCGTTCGTGATTGTAGGCGACCCAAAACGCCTGCGCCAGATCATCATGAATTTGATGGGTAACGCGATGAAATTTACCGCCGAGGGGTCAGTGACCATTCGAATCACACGGGATATTCAGGCAATCCCCCTGCCTAAATCCGGGGTAGGATTACGATTTGAAATTATCGATACCGGGCTGGGCATGAGCCCTGAGGTGGCCGGGCGTCTATTTCAACCTTTCGTTCAAGCCGATAATTCTACTGCCCGGAAATTTGGCGGTACAGGATTAGGGCTGTCGATTTGTAAAAAACTGGTGGAGAAAATGGGGGGGCAAATCGGCGTCTTGAGCGAAGCCGGGGTTGGCTCCACCTTCTGGTTTGAAATCCCCACACAGGAAGTGGACATTAACGCCCAGGTTCTTAACATGCCTGTACTGGATGGAATCTCGGTTATTTCCGTGGAAGATCACCCGCAAGGCGCTAAGGAAATCGTGAAATCCCTTCGGTCCATGGGGGCCACCATTGAGAGTGTTCCCACTTACGGCGAAGCCCTTGATCTGATCAAACGCCGTCCGTTTGATGTGGCCGTCATTGATCAGGGATTACCCGATGGGCTGGGGCTCGATCTCATTCGTGAGATCATGGAAATTCGTCCCTTTATGGGGCTCATCATGTACACGGTACGGGACGACAAGGGGCTTCAGCATTCGCTTCAGTCCATGGGCGTGACCTACCTGACGAAACCTGCCAGCCGGGTGGGATTAGGCGAAGCCGTTCAGGACGCCGCCACTAAGGCCCATAAGATTGAAATTTCAGGCCCCACCAAACTCGTGATTGCCGAAGATACCCCGGCGGTGCGGGATGTGTTATCCCGCCAGTTAAAAACATTGGGGGTTGAGGCCACCTTTGTTGAAAACGGCCTTCAGGCGCTTGAGGCCGTGCGAAGCGGTGAATACGGTATTTTATTCACCGATCTGCATATGCCGGAAATGGATGGGTATGGGCTGGTCAAGAAGATACGCGAAGATGATGATCTGCTGGGGCGGCATTTCCCCATTATCGCGCTGACGGCGGATGTCCAGATGTCCCAAAGACAGGTTTATATGTTCCATGGGTTTGATGAATGTCTGCTGAAACCCGTATCGCTAGGGCATTTCCGAAGGCTTCTGGTGCGATGGGGGTTGTTGAAAGAACAGGGCATGCCCCCTGCGCTTGCATCCCCTATCCTGCCGAGTGCCCCGCAGATGTCTTCGATTGATCGCGAGGCCATCATGGCTCAGATGGGTAGTTTTGATGACAACACGATTGAGATGCTTCAGATGTTCGTCGAGATGACAGCACCGTTGATCCAAAAACTTCAGGAGGCCGCTCAAAATAACAACCAGCATGACCTAAAGGAACTCGCGCATAGCCTGAAAGGGGCGGCAAGGTCAGCCTGTGTAAATATTTTAGGTGATCTGGCCGCCCAACTTCAGGATGATGCCGAAGCCGGAAAAGGAACAAACGCACAGGTCGCCGAGATCACATCGGCGTTTCAGGCCGCAAAAGAAGAAATTAAAAACCTGACGGCGTAAACCCGTTACGGGCAAGATGCCTCATCCCCGTCCGTATCGCCGTTATACACATTCGATGGCTTGGCGATAATCCAAACCCGAAAGCAGGTATTTCCGGATGGGCACTGAGGTGCGCCGGTGGATAGCAAATTCTTTGCCCCACCCGAAGCCACCGAGGCATCAATCACATCCGCTTCACATTCTGAGAATTGTTCATCCAGTTTGGTCAACGCCGTTTGAATAAACGCATCGGTTTTGTCGGTGGCGGTATAAAAGAAAACCCCGTCAATGGTATTGGAATAAATCCATTCCCCAAATAAATCAGGTGCCGGGGGCAAAAACTTACCCGAGGCTCCCGAAAAAATATCGGCATGGTTATTACTGGAACCGCCGGGGTTGCCGGGGCACCGGATATTGCGCACCTGATCATTCGCATCCGGTGAGGCCAAATAGGTGCTGGACGGGTTCGCCGGATACGGAAAGTTTGTTTTTCCCACGTAGCCTGTCTCACCACTGGGGTAATTCAATACACATTCCTGAACCGAGGAACGAATGGTATTCACCTGAGAGTTCAGGTCAGCCACCGTCTGAAACGTATTTTGGGATGAAGCCTGCTGGCTTGAGGGTTCCATGAACGTCACTGTCAGCGCGGCCAAAAGGGCAATAGCAATCAGGATATAAACCAGCGCACTTCCGGATTCTGCGTGATATTTCATGTTTTATTCCCCGTTTAAAAAGCAGACGACCCAGTGTGGAGGATTTAACACCGGGTCGCCTGACATAAGATCAACTAAGATTAACGTTCAAGAATGACCGCGTAGAAGACAAAGCTTCCGCCCGAAATGGTGCTATCCCAGAAACAACCGGACGGCTTGCCGGTAAAGGCGTTGTTAGTCCCCGTGATATCCTGAC
>CAZZGO010000080.1:0-6598 GCA_964654245.1 uncultured Pseudobdellovibrionaceae bacterium
CTCTCTGCCACTTCTCCATCAATTTCGCGTTACATATATTTGTACGTGAATAGTCGGTTATCGCTTTTCCGTCAAGGATTTCAGATCATAGATCAGATCAAGTGCCTCTTTGGGCGAGAGTTGGTCAGGATTGATCGCCTTTAGTCTTTCTTCGGCGGGCGAAACCGGCGACGCCAAAGGGGCAGGGACACTCGAGAAAAGGGGTAAATCCTGCGCGATTTTGCTGATCTGTCCGGTTTTGTCTTGGGATTGAAGCAAAGCCAAAACAGCCTCGGCGCGGCTCACGACGGCGGGAGGAATGCCGGCCAATTTGGCGACATGAATCCCGTAAGATCGGTCGGCGGTGCCTGCACCGACGGTGTGCAGGAAGATAATCTCCCCGTTCCATTCCTTAACCTGAAGTGAATAACACGCCAGGCCGGGCAGGGTCTGGGTCAACGAAGTTAATTCATGGTAATGCGTCGCGAATAATCCGCGGCATTGTGTGGTGTGATATAAATGTTCCACGCACGCCCACGCAATCGACAGCCCATCAAAGGTAGACGTGCCGCGGCCAATTTCATCCAGAATGACGAGCGAGCGCGGCGTCGCCTGATTCAAAATCATCGCGGTTTCAATCATCTCGACCATAAACGTGGAATGGCCGCGTGCCAAATCATCGGCCGCCCCCACCCGCGAAAATAAACGATCACACACACCGATATGTGCACTATCTGCCGGAACATACGACCCCATTTGTGCCATCAGCGTGATGAGCGCGTTTTGGCGTAGGAAGGTTGATTTCCCGGCCATGTTTGGCCCCGTCAAAAGCCACAGACGTTGTTCAGGGTTTAAGTTAGCGTCATTCGCCATGAAGGGTTGACCTGATTTTTTTAGCACGGCTTCCACGACCGGGTGCCGTCCACCACGAATATCAAACGTGAAAGATGTATCCAGTTGGGGGCGCGTATACCGATGATCTTGCGCCAGATCTGCCAATCCACAGGCTACATCCAAGGCACTGATGGTTTTCGCGAGGCGTGATATCTCTTCGGCCTCTGCTATCACCAAGGTCACAAACTGCGTGAAATAATCCTGTTCAATCGCGATGGATTTTTCTGCCGCCGAAGCGACAGCGCGCTCTAATTCCGAAAGCTCAGGGGTGGTAAACCGAACATTATTTGCCAAGGTCTGGCGATGAATGAACGGGTTGTCCTGTCCGGCATCTTCCTTGCGCACCATTAATTTATCGGCATGGCGCGCCGTGACATCAATAAAAAATCCCAAAATATTGTTGTATGAAATCTTAAGAGTATCAATGCCTGTACGCGCCCGGTATTTTTGCTGAAGGGCGGCAATATGCCCCCGCGATTCATCCCGAAGAGAACGAAGTTGATCCAGCTCCGGCGCGAACCCGGGTTTAATAAATCCACCTTCACGGTCTAAGAACGGCAGGTCATCCATCAACGCGTGGGACAATGTATCCGCGCATGTCCGCGTGCCGGATGTCATGGCTAAATCTTGAGTGAGGTCTTTTAATCCGGATGGTGTTGATCCTGCGGTCAAGAATGCCCGTAGATTTTGCGCACAGATCAATCCATCACGCACGCCGCCTAAATCTCGCGGGCTTCCACGTCCCAGACTAAGGCGTGATAACGCGCGTTCCATGTCAGGTGTCTGACGAAGAATCTCTCGAACTCTATGGCGCAAGGGTTCCTGCGATAGGCAGGATTCAATTTCATCCAAACGACGATTAATATCGGCGATATTTATGAGCGGGTTCATCAAACGTTGGGATAAAAGGCGTGATCCCCCCGCCGTTAAACAACGATCCAGAATATCCAAAAGACTGCCGGATCTTTCCCCTGATAATGTGCGCGTGAGTTCCAGATTGCGGCGCGTAGCGGAATCAATCTCCATCACATCCTGCGTTGTCATTTGACGAAGCGGTTGAAGGCGGGGCATTTTCCCTACCTGTGTTCGGTGGATATAATCCATCAAGCTTCCGGCCGCCGCAATTTCGGCGCGGGAGAATGACCCATAGGATTGAAGAGAGCCAACCCCGTACATATCTTCAAGCCGTTTTTGCGCATTGCGGCTCTCGAACAAGCTGGCGGGCTGAAGGGTGAGCACATCACGGTAGGAAGCAAGATCTATTTGTGCTGGCAATGTGTCCGGAATTAAAATTTCCTTGGCATGGATACGGTCAAGCGCGGGGGCAAGGGCATGAGGAGCCATCGCCTGCGTCATGAAATCACCGGTTGATAAATCGAGCCAGGATAGGCCGATAT
Organism: uncultured Pseudobdellovibrionaceae bacterium; assembly: GCA_964654245.1. Lineage (GTDB taxonomy): Bacteria > Pseudomonadota > Alphaproteobacteria > Micavibrionales > Micavibrionaceae > UWPOB-MICAV1. Next base: position 2,271 of record CAZZGO010000080.1, read on the forward strand.
CGTCGCCGATTTTTGTCAGGCAGGCGATATAATTATTTTCACGTGCCTCGAGCAACGTATCTTCGGTCAACGTGCCGGGTGTAACAATCCGGATAACATCCCGCCGCACGAGTGCCTTATACCCGCCGCGCTTTTTGGCTTCTTCGGGGGTTTCAATCTGTTCACAAATCGCAACCTTATGCCCGGCTTTAATCAAACGCGCCAGATATCCTTCATAGGCATGAAACGGCACGCCGCACATCGGAATTTCTTCGCCTTGTGTCTTACCGCGTTTGGTCAGCGTGATATCAAGAACCTGTGATGCGATAAGGGCATCATTAAAAAAAAGTTCGTAAAAATCGCCCATCCGGTAAAATAATAAACAATCCGGGTGTTGCGATTTGACGGCATGATACTGTGCCATCATGGGCGTATGCCCCTCGGCGATGTGCGTGTCTGCCAATAACAAAGGTGCCGCTTGTGTCATATTATCCTTGTGTACCCGTAGAACCAAAACCGCCACTGCCGCGGGCGGTATCGTCCAAGGTCTCAACCATCTCCCACTGCACCGTTTCATGGCGGGCGATGACCATCTGCGCAATGCGCATGCCGCGCTCAATGATAAAATCTTCTGCCCCCAGATTGGCCAGAATGACTTTAATTTCGCCGCGATAATCCGCATCAATCGTGCCGGGAGAATTTAACACCGTCACCCCGTTTTTAAAGGCCAGCCCGGAACGGGGGCGAATTTGCGCTTCGAACCCGGGGGGCAGAGCGATGGCCAAACCCGTGGGCACCAAGATACGCGCCCCGGGTTTAAGTGTCAGGGGTGAATCTACAGCCGCGCATAAATCCATCCCGGCGGATTGCGCCGTGGCATAAGCGGGCAGGGGCATATCCTGTCCATGGGGCATTCGGAGCAGAGAAATTGGCACGTTATTCTCGTTTGAATTTTTCATGAGGCTTTCTTTCGTGTGTGAGGGGAAGAAAAATGCAGACTAATTTTTTGCACTAGTTTTTGCGCGATATCGGATTTATGCGTCTCGGGCCAGGTTTCGGCACCGCCATCATGGCACCATGTGACCTGATTATTGTCAGTGCCAAATACACCTTGCGTGACATTATTGGCCAAAATCCAGTCACAGTTTTTACGAATTCTTTTTTGCTGGGCATGGGAGATCACCTGATCCGTCTCAGCGGCAAATCCTACCACCAGTGCTGGCCGCTGTGCCGGATGAGTCGAAATTGTTTTTAAAATATCAGGATTTTCAACAAGGGTGAGAGGCTGGGGGGCTTTGCTTTCCTGTTTTTTGATTTTCTGTGTGGCTGTGACTTCAGGCCGCCAGTCAGCGACGGCCGCCGCACAAATGGCGATATCACAGGGCAGGGTCTCAAGCACTGCCGACATCATCTCCTGCGCTGTTTCGACAGAGATGAACGTAACGCCCGGCGGGGGCGTGAGTGAGGTGGGGCCTGAGATTAACGTTACCTCAACTCCTTCATCCGCAAGGGCTTGAGCAATGGCATATCCTTGCTTGCCGGAAGATCTGTTCCCGATATATCGCACGGGATCCAGCGGTTCGTGCGTGGGGCCCGCCGTGACAAGGGCTTTATATCCGCTTAAGGCTTTTTTTTTATTAAAAAAAGCGTCCAGCCTGGCCATCATTTCCACGGCTTCGGGTAAGCGTCCGGTGCCCGTTTCCCCGCAGGCCATGTCTCCTTGCGCCGGGTCGATAACGATGATACCCCGGGTGCGCAGAGTTTGGATGTTCGTCTGCGTGGCCGGGTTTGACCACATCAGCGGGTTCATGGCCGGGAAGATTATGATTTTTTTATCACTCGCCAAAAGGGTGGTCGTGGCCAGATCATCGGCCATGCCCTGTGCCATACGGGCGATGATGTTGGCACTCGCGGGGGCAACGACAATCAGATCACTTTCTCTGGACAGGCGGATATGACCCATGTCTGTTTCATCGGTCAGCGACCACAAATCCGTATAGCAGGGATGCTCGGATAATGACGCGACACTTAAGGGCGTGATAAATTTCTGTCCCCCCGCCGTCAGAATACATCTGACATCGGCGTTTGATTTTTTCATCAGGCGGATCAGCTCCAGCGACTTATAGGCAGAAATGCCGCCTGAAATAATCAATAGGATCGTCTTGCCCGTCAGCATATCCATATCCAAACAAAAAGCCCCGTGGGAACGGGGCTTATGTTATTCAATTTATCAAAGAAAAGCGAGTAATTACTCAGCCATTTCCTTGGCTTTGTCAGCGGCTTCCGTTGCGGCGTCTTTGGCGGCATCTGTCGCTTCTGCGGCGGCATCAGCGGCAGGTGTTTCAGCGGAAGCGGCCGGAGCAACTTCTTCAACAGCACCTTCAACGGCTTCTTTTGCTTTTTCTGTGGCTTCGCCAGCGGCTTCAGCGGCATCTGCGCCAGCTTCTTTCGCGGCATCTACAGCATCAGAAGCGGCTTCTTTGGTTGCATCAACGGCTTCAGCGGCAGCGTCGCCTGCTTCTTCAGCGGCTTCTTCTGTTGCTTCAACGGCACCTTCAACAGCACCTTCTGTGGTTGCCATGGCGTCGCCAGCGGCAGGCTCCATGTTCGCGGCTTCATCTGCCGTTACGTTTTTGTAAACAAATTGCATGGCCGCAATACCAGCTACCAAAACCACAGCGGCAAATGCGACGGATTTTACGATGTTATTCATATTGAAAGTTCCCTTAATGTTAAAGTTTAAACAGATTTCGCCCACGCGAGAGTCCGGTTAAGACCCCGATCCATTAAGTCATCGCCCTAATGAAAGCAAGACAGTTTATAATGAGGTTACGGGGCGAAAGGCAAGAACTTTTTGCATAAGCCATAATTTTGTCAGATTTAACTCTCTAACCCCAGCTATATTGTCAGTTTCAGCCCACTATGGATGCAAGCAACGCCAAACGTTAAATTTTCATAATGACAAGATGTGAAGCCTACGGCTTCCATCCGGCGTTTTAACTGATGTTGCGCGGGGAACTGGCGAATACTCTCGACCAGATACTGATAACTGTTACGGTCTTGCGTCACCATCTCTCCCATGCGGGGGATGATCCCATAGGAAAAACCATCATATATTTTCGACAGGATCGGGTCGCGCACTTGTGAAAACTCCAGACAATAAAAACGTCCACCGGGATTCAAAACCCGAAAGGCTTCCGCAAGGGCGGTATCGATGTGCGTGACGTTCCGAAGCCCAAAGGCAATCGTGTAAACATCAACACTTTGATCCGGGATCGGCAGGGATTCAGCGTTGCCCGTTACCCAGTTTAAATCGCCATAGCCTTTGTTTAACGCGCGGTCTCTCCCGACACTCAGCATTTCTGTATTGAGATCACAGAGCGTAATTTGCGCCTGGCCGTCCGTGCGTTCACGAATACGAAAGGCAATATCGCCTGTGCCGCCCGCGACATCTAGATAATGTTGTCCCGCGCGCGGACGAATGCGGCGAATCAGGTGGTTTTTCCACACACGATGAATACCGCCCGACATCAGATCATTCATCAGGTCATATTTTGACGCCACGGAATCAAAAACACCGATGACTTTCCGGGTTTTTTCACGCGGCGTGACGGATTGTGTGCCAAACCACTGGCTTTCAGGATTTTGTGTCATGTCTGTCTTCTTACAAGAGTATATTGAATAAGAGTATAAAATAATCTGATGATGTGTATTAATATATGTCAATATTGTTGTCAGGAATAATTCTCGCCCTTTGACGGCGGAGGCTGTAAAGGTTTTTTCATGAAATTGATCAAGGCAATGGCCACTGTGGCCGGATTAACGGGACTTAGCCGCATTTTTGGGTTTATCCGGGATGTGGTGACGGCGGCCATCATGGGGGCGGGGCCGGTGGCGGACGCATTCTTTGTGGCGCTCAAACTCCCGAATCTTTTTCGCCGGATCACGGCTGAAGGTGCCTTTAGTGTTTCCTTCGTTCCCATTTATTCGGAAAAATTAAAAAAAGAAAATGAGGCATCGGCAGACGATTTTGCCGGCAATGCCTTTGCCATGATGTTGCTTTTTTTGGTGCCGTTCACGTTACTGGCCATGCTGGCCATGCCGTGGGTCATTTATGCGATTGCGCCCGGGTTTCATGACGGCGAGGTACGCTATGACCTTGCAGTTGAACTCTCGCGTATTACATTTCCTTATCTTCTGTTGATGTCTTTGACGTCCTTGCTGGGCGGGGTCATGAATGCGCATGACCGGTTTGCGCCTTATGCCGCCGCGCCAATTTTCTTCAATTTATGCATGATGATAGGTATTGTTGTTTTTACCCCGGTATTAGAAACGCCGGGGCATGCGTT
>CAZZGO010000081.1:0-6325 GCA_964654245.1 uncultured Pseudobdellovibrionaceae bacterium
TCATACCCTGTGCCGCCAAACCCGTTATCATCCCGGCCAGCACATCCCCTGACCCTGCCGTGGCCAGATACGGTACCGGGCAGTCATTGACCACCCCGCGCCCATCCGGGTGCGCGATCAGTGTCTGCGCCCCCTTATAGACGATTATCGCCCCGGTCATTTTGGCCGCGGCCATGGCTTTTTCTTCACGTGTTCCGGTGATGTGGGGGAACGCTCTGGCAAATTCCCCGTCATGCGGCGTTAGGATCATATGCTCATTCAAATCGGGATAAAGCGGGTTTGCATCACGATCAAGGTCCACACCGATGGCCTCCGCATCGCACACGATCGTGGGTTTTCCGTTGTGCTGTGACAGACGATAGCGAGACGGCAGACCTCCTGGACCAACAAGAACGGCACTCACTTTATCCCAAGATTCTGGTGCCTCGTCCCGCACCAGAATATGCGCCGGCAAGGTGGCGCGGTAAATATCGGCCTTATTACCCCCGATCACAGTCACCAACCCTGCCCCCATGCGGGCGCAGGATTCAGCGGCCAGACGGGTCGCCCCGGTCAGTTCGGGTGCGCCCAAAATCACGACATGACCGCGGTTATATTTATGGCCATCCGCCAAGGGTTGGGAGCGCAGAGACATCCATAGATCAGGATGGTTTAAGATCATGCACAAAAGCCGATATCACATCTTAAAAAAAATGGGGCGACCGACGGGGTTCGAACCCGCGACAACTCGGACCACAACCGAGTGCTCTACCAGCTGAGCTACGGTCGCCATAAACTGGTCTGATATCCCGTGTCTATAACGGAAAACAGCCCCTGAGGGCAATCGAAAAGATGTTCTGTTTACTCCCCGCCTTTGCCAAAAGTCGTGAGTTGGTCGGGCATGGGCATGCCCACCGCGTTAAACCCGCAATCCACATAATGAATTTCACCCGTCACGGCCGACGAAAGATCCGATAGCAGATACAGGGCAGAACCGCCCAGTTCTTCGAGTTCCACGGAACGACGAAGCGGCGCAGTCACCACGTTATACTTAAAGGTCGTCCGGGCACTGCCGATCACCGCCCCGGCCAAGGTGCGCATGGGGCCTGCGGAAATGGCATTGACGCGCACGCCTTCTTTGCCGAGATCAACGGCCAGATACCGAACGCTGGCCTCCAGCGCGGCCTTGGCCACGCCCATCACGTTATAATTCGGCATGGCTTTTTCCGCGCCGTAATAAGACAGCGTAATCGCCGAGCTGCCTTCGGTCATCAACGCGCTGGCGCGGCGCATGACCGACGTGAACGAGTAACAGGAAATATGCATCGACGTCAGAAAGTTATTTAACGACGTATCCACATACCGGCCTTTCAATTCTTCCTTATCGGAATAGGCAATGGCATGTACCAGAAAATCAATATGACCCCATTTGGATTTAATTTCGGCAAAGGTGCGATCCAAATCGTCTTCTTTGGATACATCACATTCCATCAAAAAATCAGACCCGATGGACTGCGCCAATGGCTTCAGACGTTTTCCAAAGGCCTCTCCCTGATACGTGAAGGCCATATCCGCGCCATGGGCATGAAGAGTCTGTGCAATCCCCCACGCGATGGATTTTTCATTGGCGACCCCCATAATTAAGCCGCGTTTGTTTTTCATGAGTTCACTGATCATGATTTAATCCTCCACCCGGCTGAGGGCGAGGGTACAATTCGTGCCGCCAAAGCCAAAAGAATTCGACATGACCGTCTGGTGGGTCACATTATCCACGCGTGTGCGGGCAATGGGCAACCCTTCTGCCCCGGGGTCTAGTGTCTCAATGTTAATCGATGGGCACACAAAATTATTCTGAAGCATCAGAATAGAATAAATCGCTTCTTGCGCACCCGTCGCCCCCAGTGAATGCCCGGTCATCGATTTGGTGGATGAAATATGGGGCATGTCCTGGGGCATTTGTCCAAACACCGAACGAATGGCATCCAGTTCCGTAATATCCCCGGCCGGGGTCGAGGTACCGTGAGTGTTGATATACGTCACTGGTTTTGTCACCGTTGCCAATGCCTGACGCATGCACCGCACCGCGCCTTCGCCGCTGGGCGCCACCATATCGGCGCCATCGGATGTCGCGCCGTATCCGGTAATTTCGGCATAAATTTTTGCTCCGCGTGCCTTGGCACGGCTATATTCTTCTAACACCACCACCGCGCCGCCGCCGCCAATAACAAACCCATCACGGTTGGCATCATAGGCTCTGGACGCTTTTTCCGGCGTGGCGTTATATTTTGACGACATCGCCCCCATGGCATCGAACAAGCAAGATAGGCTCCAGTGCAGTTCTTCACCCCCGCCCGCAAACATGATGTCCTGCTTGCCCAATAAAATCTGCTCCGCCGCGTTGCCGATACAATGCGCCGACGTCGAACAGGCCGAAGAAATCGTATAATTAATCCCCTTAATTTTAAAATTGGTCGCAATGGTTGCCGAATTGGTGGATGACATGCACCGCGGCACCCGCATAGGGCCAATCCATTTGGTCGCTTTTTTCTCACGCAAAATATCCGTGGCTTCAATCAGGTTGCGCACAGAAGGCCCGCCGGAGCCCATCACAATCCCGGTGCGTTCATGAGAAATCTCATGTGGCTCCAGCCCGGAATCGGCAATCGCCTGCTCCATCGCCAGATGGTTATACGCCGCGCCATCCCCCATGAAACGCAAAACGCGTTTGTCGATTTTTTCCTCAAGATTGACGTCTGGCTTGCCTATCACCTGAGATCGAAAGCCCATATCGGCATATTCCTGCGAGAAACTTAAGCCCGATTTCCCGGCCTTAAGCGCGGCCAAAACCGTGTCTTTATCATTCCCGATACAGGAAATAATCCCAAGACCCGTCACCACAATTCTTTTTTGTGTGTTTGTCATGTCTGAAAAGCTACCTTTTGTCAGGAATAAAAATCGTATGTCTTATGCCGGCGACAGCGCAGACGTGTTATCAAACAAGCCGACCTTCAGGTCTTTGGCCTCATAAATCACTTGCCCATCGGCCTCAACCCGCCCATCGGCAATCCCCAAGACCAGTCGTCGGTTGATGACCCGCTTTAAATCAATCACATACCGAACCAGTTTGACTTCGGGCAATACCTGACCGGAGAATTTAAGCTCCCCCAGACCCAGCGCGCGGCCAGACCCTGGCGCGCCCGTCCAACCCAGATAGAACCCCAATAATTGCCACATGGCATCCAGCCCCAGACAACCCGGCATCACCGGATCACCTTCAAAGTGACATTTAAAAAACCAAAGATTGGGGTGAACATCAAGCTCCGCCACAATCTGACCCTTGTCATACGCCCCGCCCGTGGTCGTAATCTGAACAATACGATCAAACATCAACATCGGCGGCAAGGGAAGTTGTGCATTTCCTGCACCGAAAAGCTTGCCTTTGCCGCACTCGATTAATTCTTCAAGCGTGTATGAAGGCTTTGGGATGAAATCCATGATTTTTTTAACGGTATCTTGTAATGACATGGGGGGAATATAGCTGTCCTGTGTTCACAGGATCAAGCCCCTAAAGAGTGCCTATACATTCTTAAAAATGAGATTAATATAATATTAATCTTTTGTGGTGTACTCTCCGCCCATGCCAATTGACATAACATCAAGAAAAAGAATGCCCTCGCAGAATGCGTCGGCCTCATATGGCAAAGCGCGTCTTTTTTATAAGGATCTGCTCAACGCTCTGGCGAATAAATACCCCCGTCTGATCGAAGAGAATATCGGCATGCTGAAAGTCATCCACGTGTTCGATGACAAAATTCCCTTAGTGGATGTCCTGCTGAATCAAAACCTGCTGGTGGGCATGGTGTTGAAAAAAAGTTCCTCTGAAATCCAAAGCGGGACCGCAAAAGAACTTGAGGACAGGTTAAACGCGCATGACCTTTTATTAAAACGCTCCCAAGTGCTTTACGCCGATAGCGCCCCCGCCATCAGCGCCCGTGCCAAGGGCCGTAAATTTATCATTGGTGACCATGGCGGATATTTTGCACATACACTTTCATCTTTGACTAAGACATTTGGTGAACAACTGGTTGGCATCACCGAACATACCTTAAATGGCGAAGAACGGGTTCTTCATCAATTTCGCGACATGAATTTACCCGTTTCTTATTTTTCAACAGCGCGCATCGATTTAAAGGATCGATCGGACCGTGATATCGCGAATAATATTGTCCTTGAAATCGTCAGAACGGCCGAATATCTGGGTAAGTCGTTGTTTAGTTCAAAACAGGATAACACGATCCTTCTCGTGGGATACGGCACCATGGGGCTTCATGCGGCGCGGATGCTCAAAGACATGGGATGTCAGGCAGAATTGGTCATTAGTGACACCAGTCTAAAAAAAGTGGTCTTCGCCGTTCAGGACGGATACGAAGCCGTCAATGACATCGAATCTGTCTTGCCCCGCGCTGACATCATTATTCTGGCAACCAACACCATTAAGGGAAAAAAACCGGTTTTATCCGCCGCACATTTTGCCATCATGAAAAAAAGCGTCTGCATTTCATCGATGACCTCGTTCGAAGATGAAGTAAACCATGAACATCTGATACGGGAAAATATAATCACCCTGACGGGTTTCGAAGACGGCACGGGGGTTTATAGAGGCCCCACCGGGAAAAGATTTTTTCTAACCCAGAACGGCCGTCCGGCCAATGTGGGGTTATCGGATGGCGGGGCGGGAGATTCGATTTATCTGGTCGAAGCGGCCGGCCTGGCGGGTGCCTTTGCTGTGGCACAGCGCGGACAAGGCCGAAAGCCGCTTCAGTCAAATATGGCGGATACATTATCCGATGAGGACGCGGAAATCATTTCCGGCCTATGGCTCAAGCATTTTCACCCGCGGAGCGCGATCCTGAAACCCGCCTAAATATAGGCCGCCACATCATCCACACACATGGATTTATAACTTTCGGTCAATGCCGCCATCGCCAGCGGCTTGGCAATCGCCGGTTCCATCTGGGGTTTTTCACCGCCCGCTGCCACGGCCAGCAAGCGTCCCGCCGCCTTGGCGCATGACACGGCCTGATCACCGTAATCATTCATTTCAATGGCATTAAAAAACCCGGTGCAAATACCCTCAATCCCCTTAATCAAATCATAAGGCGGGTTGGCGGGCACATCATTGGCCGGAAGTCCAAAACGCCAGTCCGTGGATGAATTTAACCCCAATCTGACGGCTTCTTGGGTCATGACATAGGCCGTCTGATCCAGAAAATCCGGAAGCTGTGCCCCTTGAAACCAGCAACATTGATCCCGGCCTTCATGGGACAACGCCAGCTTGCGCCCGGATAATCCGGCCACCCCGGCAATCCCATCCCCAATCGTCCAGCCATCAACCCCGATTTTGCGTTCAATCACCGCATCGCATAATTCCTGCGCCGCCAATTCATACGCCATCGCGCGGTAGGTGCATTCGATCAGCAACCGGAGCGATTCCGTCCGTGCCTGTCCGTATTGTTCCCAGCGCACGAAATGTTGCTGGATCAAAAACATCATCGTTTCATGGAATTCATATCCACAGTCCAACCAATCCTCGAACACTTCACGAGCCAGCGCACGCCCCTGCTCTGTGTCAAAATCCAAAACCGTGGCCGGCGGCATGGCCACCCGGCGTACAGGCCCTTCGAACGGGTCACAGGACAACAGGCCAGAGAGATGGTCAAACGACGCCTCAAGCGCATCTTCGGGGTTATCAAACAAAAAGGCCGTTTCCACCAGCATGCCCGATAGCAGAAGTATGGATTTCATCGCATCCGTGCGGCCGTCTTCTTCGGCGGACAGCAGGAAGATGGAATCGTGAATCTTTAAGGCCACATCGGCCTTATGCATAAAATCGAGCATGATAAGCAGATCACTAGAGGGTTAAACAGGAAGGATAATAAAATGTGGTGCGAATCACCACACTGACAAGATTAATTGAATCGCTCTTGCGGGTAAACACCCCAAAGATATTTTCTCTCTGTCCACCCCTGATACCCCCCGGCTTCGACTTCGCACCAGACCGGGTCACAAGCCTTGACCATGGCCAGAACATGGGGCTCCAGCTTGGCCAGAACCGGGGTCGCTAGATCAGGCTCCTTATTCAGGTTGATATCATCTGGCGCGGACACCAACACCGCCCGCTTGGGGGACAGCAAGGATTGATGCACCCACCCCTCATCCCCATCAATATCCTTAATTTTACGCCAGGTATCGAATTCCTGAATTATCTCCACCGGCATATCGGCGCGGTTATACACCCATTTAATGGGGTAACGGAGGGCGGGACCCGTCCGCACGAACACCTTAT
>CAZZGO010000082.1:0-6266 GCA_964654245.1 uncultured Pseudobdellovibrionaceae bacterium
TCTTGCGATACCAGATTTTGAGTCTGGCGCGTCTACCAATTTCACCACACCCGCATATGACATGGTTCTTAAGACAGGTTTACTTTCTAGTCCATCAGCGTATAAAAATCCATGGAAAATTACAGCCCCGATTCTGCCCCCTCTTCAGCCTCTGTGGCGGATACTGCCCCCCCCCCCGGCCATTAAGTGCCCTGTTACAGGACATTCATGGGCGTTTTTCGACGCAAACGCATATGACGATTGCCGAACTACTTGAGGCCTTTCATGAGCGCGGGTTTGGGTTTTTTTCTGTTTTTAATCTCCCTTCCGGCGGCTTGGCCGTTCCCGGGGCTGGGGCTCCACCAGATTGCCGGTATCCCGCTGGTGGTGCTGTCTTGGCAAATGATGGTGGGGAACCACACACTCTGGCTTCCGGAAAAATTCAAATTATATCAAATGGAAACAAAATTATTTCTGAAGCTGATCTCCCATGCGCTCCCGTGGGTCAAACGTTTTGAAAACATCACGAAGCCCCGTCTAGCCTTTATGACGGCGCATCCGGGGTCAAATATTGTGGGGGTCATGGGTATTTTGATGGCCATTTGTATTACCGTGCCCTTTCCGTTTTCCAACACGCTCCCGGCACTGTGTCTGGCGATCATCGCGATTGGCCTGTTGATGCGGGATGGGCTCGCGATCCTTCTGGGCACGATCATTGGCGGGATCTGGAGCCTGATGATCTTTGGCCTGATTGCGTTCTTTGGCATAGAGGGGCTCAGCCTCCTGCATCAGGCTTTGACTTCTCACTTTTAGAACCTTATTTTAATAGAATGATAGCTTTCATTCACCATGTGTTATCCCGTCCGGAACGTGCCACGCTATCTTTCGCGCTTGTGGCTGCGCTCGCACTGGCGATGGCCTATACGGCGGAATATGTGTTTGGCTTGGCTCCCTGTATCCTTTGCCTTTATCAACGGGTTCCCTATGCTCTGGTCGTCGGCTTGGGGATTTTGGGTGCCCTGATCTCTCGGCGCTCTGCTTCGATGTCCGGATGGGTCATGGGGGGCATATCGCTCAGCTTTCTGATCAATAGTTTCATTGCCTTTTACCATACCGGGGTAGAGCGTCATTGGTGGCGATCCCTGTTCGAAGGGTGCGCTGTGCCTGAGATGGAAGGAAGCATTACGGATGTCCTTGCCAAGATAGAAGCGGCGCCAGTGGTGCGATGCGACGAAATCCCCTGGGCAGACCCTATTTTTGGGCTCTCCATGGCGAATTACAATGTGGTGTTCTGCTTGGCGGCTTCTCTGGTGGCAATCTATTCAGCCCGGCTGATTATGCGCCGAGCAAGCTCGCAATCCCGCTGATACCCATAAATAGACAGGCATAAAACAAATAAAATCCCACGGACTCTTTCAGGGTACGTTGCTTGGCAAAGTTGAAGGGTTCTTTAAACATAGGGCATTCCTTTTTCATCATTTTTTTGAAATCTGGAATATCCCTAGAGATAATATGCAAAAAAGTCAATGTTTTTAGCTCTTTTAGACGCCTTTTTATGTGCCTGCTTTTCTTGATTTCAAGTAGGATGATGATGTCTCGTATCATAAAGGCTTTTTCCCATGATCATCGTCCATATCCGTCACGAACAGGGATGCACTATTGAAACCCTGCCTGCCGGTGCACCGCTCCCGCAAGGTATTGTCTGGATTGACCTGAGATCCCCTACCCCGGAAGAATTGCAAACGGTTCAAAAACAACTCGGCATTGAAATTCCGAACAAGACGGAACGATGGAAAAACCACGTCATGAACCGTCTCTATGTCGAAGATGGGGTCGCTTTTATGACGGCCGCCCTGATCAGCAAAGCATCCAGCAAACATCCTCGAACCAGTGCGGTAACCTTCATACTCTCGCCCCGGTTTTTACTCACGTTGCATGACATTGATCCAACATCATTCAAAAACTTTGAAGATCGGCTGTGCAAGGCCAATGAACGATTCCCAACAACATCTCATCTTCTTGAAGGACTATTAGAAGAGATTATCACCCGGGTGGCGTATAATGCTGAGTCAGTTGTGACATCATTGGATAACCTGTCGCGAAGCATTTTTAATCATACCCCGTCTGAACAGGTGGGCAAAGCGAAGAACATTTCCAAGCAAATGAAACATGTGCTGAGATCTTTGGGAGAAACAGCCGATCTGAATTCAAAAATCCATGAAAGTCTGCACAGTCTGAGCCGCCTGATGGTATATTTTAAGAAACTCTCCGGGTCAGATTCTGAATTGATTGCCGATATCGATATCTTAATTATGGACGCCTCGGCATTAACAACACAAAGTGCTTTTTTATCAGATAAAATCACTTTTCAGTTAGATGCCACGTTAGGCATGATTAATATTGAACAGAACATTATCATCAAAATGTTTTCTATTGTGGCTGTATTCTTTTTACCGCCCACATTGGTCGGCTCCCTCTATGGGATGAATTTTCATCACATGCCTGAACTGGATTGGACATGGGGATATCCACTCGCTCTTTGCCTTATGTTCGTATCTGCCCTTATTCCTTTTTTATACTTTCGAAAAAAAGGCTGGATGTAGCCGTACTCAAAAAAGAACCGGGCGGATCACGCCGCCCGGCCCTAAATCGTCTGTAATGAAGAAAATTACTTCTTCAGGGTCGTCAGCAAGGCAACCGGGATCAAACCGATCATCACACTGGTCGTATAGGCCAGATAGATTGCCACGCCCGCCACCAGCACCGAGAAAATATCGCTGGTGAGATTACGGCTGGTCAGGATCAACCCTGAGACCATCATGACAAAGATCGAACCAATCAGCGTGTGAACTTCACCCCCGCTGAAAAAACCGCCGACTGTGCCATCGACCACACCGACCATCCCTAAGAAATGTACCAGCGTTGTCGAAAGACCGACAAGCAGGACAAGAGATAGGATGTAAAACCAAATGGCTTCACTGACCGTTCTGTGCGAACCAACATCAAGTATTTTACCAAACATGTGCAACCTCCTTTGTTGTGCGTTCATTTGGTACCAAATTACCGGGGCGAGCCTTCCTCTTCTGAATCCAGTTCGCTATCCCAGTAAAGAAAATCCCCCCAACTTGTGTGCAGAAAGTTCGGGGGGAATTTTCGTCCTTTATCCTGAAGTGCAAATACGCTCGGCGCGACCGGCTCTACCCGGGGATACATACCGCATTCATGCGGCAGGCGATGCCCCTTTTGGGTGTTACAGGTTCGGCAGGCCGTGACAATATTTGTCCAGGAAGTCTTGCCGCCACGTGATTTGGGCACCACGTGGTCGAATGTCAGGTCGGGGGTTTTAAAATGGTCGCCGCAATACTGGCAGTTCCACTCATCCCGTAAAAACACGTTAAATCGGGTAAAGGCCGGCTTTCGCGCGGCGGGAATATATTCTTTAAGCACCAAAACACTGGGCAGTTTAAATTCATATCCGGGGGATCTGACCACGCGGTCATATTCATGAAGAACAGTCACTGAATCGCGGAACAAGGCACGCACCGCATCCTGCCAAGACCATACCGACAAAGGGTAGTAGCTCAAGGGCCGATAATCGGCGTTTAACACCAGGGCGTTACATTGTTCCAAGGGCATTGTTCCTTCCATTCATCGCTCCTTTGTTCATACCCGAGAGGCTCCCGGGGGAGGCCTTTTGAGGGGGATAAACAAGGTCGTGAAGGCCTCGCGCTTGTAACTACATCATACCACAAAAACCCTTGATTTTTAAGGGTTCGTCCCCTGTTTTTATTGCAGTGCGGCGCGCGCAGGATTAGGGCAAAATATGTCATATGCCACATATAGTTATGACACACGACATCTTGTGCATCTGCTTTAGGAACACTGCACAAGTTTTTGAAAATTATAATTTTAAGACAAATGTTTGATCAAAAACTCTGCGGCGGCTTCTATGCCATGATCGTCAATGGTATGATCCAATCCGGGTGTCGTGTGCCCTGAAACATCCCAGCCCTTTTGAATCAAAATGTCCCGTGCCTGATGATAAGCAGAGACGGGAACGACCGAATCAGCCTCGCCATGCACCAATAAAACAGGCAATTTATGTTTATCGGGGTCAGAAAGTTGCTCTCCGCCGATCAGGGCTCCCGAATACCCAATCACCCCAGCGATTTTTTGGGCACGTCGCGGGGCTGTATAAAGACTCATCATCGCCCCTTGGGAAAACCCACCAAGAACAATATTTTTATCTTCTAATTCATAAAGATCACGCATTTTATTGATATATTCATTTAATATGGGGAAGGCCGTTTCAGCCCCCCGAAGCATCGCCAAGGGATCCCGGGTTTGAAGCGAAAACCATTGATACGAATTTTCCATCCACGGCGGTGACATATCGCACGGAAACGGGGCATCCGGGGACACAAAGACCGTGCGCGGCAGAGCCCGCTCCCAGTATCGCGCCAGCCCTATCAAATCCTGCCCGTTTGACCCCAAACCATGGAGTAACACCACGAGGCTGGTTGGCTTTTCACCAGAGCTGGGGGTATGCGTATAGGTTTTTAAATGGCTCATGCTTTTGCGTAGCACAGACACCTGCCCTGCCCAATCTCTTTTTGAGGCTTGCCTTTTGACGTGAGGGGGCGTAGTAGATGATAATCATTCTTAATTAATACCCAAAACGTCAGGAGCCCGCCCATGTTTGAAACCACGCTGATCACCTTCCGCGAAGGTCTGGAAATGTTTTTGATCATCGCGATCATGCTGGCCTATCTGGCCAAGACAGGCCGGGCGCATCTCTTTTCCCCTGTGTATTGGGGGGTTGCGGCGGCCATTCTCATCAGTTTAACAACAGGATGGCATATCGCCGAATTGGCCGAAGATCCCTATATGGAGGGCGGCCTGGCGATTGTGGCCGGCATTATGGTGGCGTCATTCACATGGATGATGATGAAGAATGCCAAAAATATCCGTCAGCACATCACAGCCGGTATCGACCGTCAGGCCGAACGTGCCGGAAAAGGGGCATTTGTAGGGGTTTTTATCTTTACCGTCCTGATGATTGCGCGCGAGGGGATGGAAACCGCGATGATGCTGGGATCACTCTCCGGTACGATTAATGCCGGAGATATGCTGTTTGGAGCCATTATGGGCTTTGCCTCGGTGGGGGTGATTGGATATTTGTGGATCAAGCAAAGCGCGTCCATCAACCTGAAAGTATTCATGCAGGTAACGGGCATTTTCCTGATGCTGTTCTGTGTTCACCTGTTTATGTACGGGTTTCACGAATTAACCGAAGTCAACGCGGTGCCTTTCATCGATAATTTCTACTGGCACAATCTGACAGAGCCCTTTGAACCGGGTGAATTCATCGGCAACCTGATGACGGCAGGCCTTTTGGTGGTGCCGGCCGGATGGATTATCTTCAACTATTTCCGCCACCGCCTGTATGCCCCCGAGAACTCCGCCGCGGAATAACGCAAGACCCCGTTTTAAAGGTGATGTATTTCAGTTAGAATGTCGCTGAGAGGTGACATATATGAATTACGATATTATCCACATTGCCGGTAAACCCCATGTTCTGGTGCCCCTGCATGATTTTACCGTCATGAAGAACGGCACGGAAGGCGCACATCTTCCGGCGGATGTACGGGATGAACTGACCTTAAGACAAAAAACGCCACTCAAGATTCTACGTAAATTCCGGGGGCTCACACAAGATGAACTGGCCAGCGCAACAGGGCTTTCACGTCCTTACATCACAGAAATTGAAACGGGCCGCAAAGAAGGATCTATCCGTGCCCTGAAATCCATCGCCAATGCGCTCGGCGTTTCCATGGAATTATTGGTCTAACGTTTTAACCCGCCCAGCACCCCGCGGATTAATTCCCGCGCAATCGTACGCCCGATAGAAGATGTCGCCGCACGTACCATGGATTTAACGGCGGCTTCGCCCATGGTCTCCCGGGTGCGTCCGGATTTAGGCGGGGATGTCTTCGCACTGGCTTGCGCCTTCTCGGCTTGACTGGCAGCATGTTTGGCCTTGGCCTGTAATACCTCATACGCACTTTCCCGGTCTTGAACAGCGGCATATTTATCCCCTATCCCATCTGACATCATGGTCAGGCGGTATGCCTGTGCACTGGCGACGCCCAATTTGGATGCCGGCGGACGGATCAAGATACGCTGAACCATCGATGGGTTGCCCTTGTCTTCCAGGGTGGATACCAAAGCCTCCCCCACCGCCAAATCCGTGATCGCCGTTTCGACAGCAAAATCCGGATTCGCCC
>CAZZGO010000083.1:0-6167 GCA_964654245.1 uncultured Pseudobdellovibrionaceae bacterium
AGGATTAATGAATATCCAGTTCGCCCTAAAGCATAACGATACCTCGGGCGAATATGATATTTACATCCTTGAGGTTAACCCGCGCGCTTCACGCACGGTGCCATTCGTCGCCAAAGCCACGGGCGTTCCGGTGGCCAAACTGGCCGCGCGGATTATGGCCGGGGAAAAACTGGCATCCTTTAAAGATATGCTAAAAGGCATGTCGATGGATCATGTGGCCGTCAAAGCGCCGGTCTTTCCGTTCAACCGCTTTCCGGGCACCGATACCGTTTTAGGCCCCGAGATGAAATCAACCGGCGAAGTGATGGGTCTGGATGCCGATATGGCGCAGGCTTTTTTAAAATCGCAAATGGCGGCTGGCACCCTGCTCCCCACGGGCGGCAAAGTGTTTTTATCCGTTCGGGATTCAGACAAAGAACATCTGGTGCCGATTGCCCGTGAATTAATTGAACTTGGGTTTACACTTGTTGCGACCGGCGGCACCTGTGATCATTTACGTCATGCTGGCTTAACAGTTGAACGCGTCAATAAGGTCATGGAAGGTCATCCGCATATTGTGGATGCCATCATTAACGGCGATATTGATTTCATGATTAATACCACCAAGGGGCCACAGGCCATGGCGGATTCATTCTCCATACGGCGTCAGGCACTGGCGCATAAAATCCCTTATTACACGCTTTTGACCGCGGCCAGAGCGGGCGTGCAAGCCATTCGTGCCCTGAAGAACAGAAACATGGATGTCTTCCCGCTTCAGGGATATTTTAAACCTGATACCGAACCGCAGGAAGACCAGGCACCCCCGCCCCGTCAAGCCAACGGATAAAAACGGAGATGGGTTGACGTTCGGCACCTAACATCCTATTTTATAGGTTAAGTCCGCCTTGTGGCGGGCTTTGCTTTTTTGGCAAAAGGATACATGACATGGAAAAAATACCAATGACCCGCGCCGGTGTTGAAGCCCTGGAGAAAGAACTTCGGCACATCACGAACGTTTTGCGCCCGCAGATCATTGAGCAGATTTCCGAAGCCAGAGCGCACGGTGATTTATCCGAAAATGCGGAATATCATGCCGCCAAGGAAAAACAGAGCTTTAATGAAGGACGTATCAAGGAACTTGAGGCCGTGATTGCATCGGCGGAGATTATCGACCCATCCCAATTTACCGGCACCAAAATTGTACGTTTCGGTGCCAAGGTCGTCATCGCCCATGAAGAGACAGATGAGGAGCGAAGACTCCATATTGTCGGGCAATATGAATCCAACGCCGATGAAGGACGTATTTCGATCACCTCACCGATTGCGCGAGGATTGATTGGTAAATCCAAGGGCGATAGCGTTAAAATTCAAACGCCCGGCGGATCGGCTTCGTATGAAATTATCGAAGTGATTTTTGAATAGCCGATAACTGGCTAGTCCACATCGACGGGAACGCCGGGTTCTTCTTTGGCAGAACGCACCAGCGGCATGGTTTTGACGGACATGACATTGGGCGCAGAGGTTAAATCAGAGGTGAGAAAATTCT
The DNA here is from genome assembly GCA_964654245.1 of uncultured Pseudobdellovibrionaceae bacterium. Classification (GTDB taxonomy): domain Bacteria; phylum Pseudomonadota; class Alphaproteobacteria; order Micavibrionales; family Micavibrionaceae; genus UWPOB-MICAV1. The sequence goes on from CAZZGO010000083.1 coordinate 1,526, forward strand.
GATAGCTTTCCCAATCCTTGGCCACGATCCGAAGCAGATAATCGACCTCGCCGGATAACATGTGACATTCACGAACAAGATCCCATTTCTTGCATTGATCTTCGAACTTTTTTAAGTCCGCTTCGGCCTGTGATACCAATTTAACATGGGCAAACACCGTAATGCCGTATCCCAAAGCCGCAGGCTCCAAACGGGCATGGTAAGATTTAATGAAACCTGATTCTTCAAGCGCACGAACGCGGCGCAGGCACGGCGGCGCGGATATCCCAGAGTTTTTGGCCAGTTCGACATTGGTAATGCGCCCATCAGCCTGTAAATCACGAAGAATTTTACGGTCGATTTTATCGAGTTTAATGCGTCTAAACGGCATGGTAACTTTCTGCTAAAAATTTGTTAAAATATTCCTGTTGGAAGGATCGAAAGGTTATAAAGTTGCCTTAAAGGAAGTGCAAGACATTTTCTAAAGCGGCTCGTAAAATATGGCATACATGGCACAAGTCAATGAAAAAAAACCGGTTTTGTGGATTGTCACCGAAGGTATGGCGGGAACGGAAAACCCATGTCTGGGCGTGGCAGAATCTCTGGGGTTAACCCCGCAAATCTTCCGAATAGACCTTCGTCAACCGTGGCGATTGCTATCCCCCTGGATGGGATGTGAACAAGCCGATACGTTTATACCAACCTTCCCGGATTCGTGGCCGGATATCCTGATCACATCAGGCCGCAAAGCTCTTGCCGCCAGCCGGTACATAAAAAAACAAAGCAAGGGGCAGTGCTTCACAGTGCATATCCAAGACCCCCGCGTGCGGGCACCTTATGTTGATCTGATCGCCGTGCCACATCATGACAAACGCCGTGGAGACCGCGTGCTCGTCACCGAAGGTACGCCCTCTCGGCTAACCCCTGATCTTTTATCAACGGCTAAGAAAATATGGACACCCGTATTTGAGCCTGTATCCACGCCCCGTATTGCCGTGCTTTTGGGGGGACACAGCAAAACACATGACATGACCCCGCAGGATATAGCACACATCACACAGGTGATTGGCGGCTTAAAGGCAGGGGCCATGATCACGACATCCCGCAGAACACATGCGGATCATATTGCCTATTTGAAAAGCGCACTCCCCAAGGACACTTATATCTGGACGGGGGATGGAGAGAATCCGTATGCGGGTATGCTAGCTTGGGCGGATTATATTTTTGTCACCGAAGACAGTGTGTCCATGATCTGTGATGCCGGCACGACGGGTAAGCCTGTTTATTTGCTTCCGCTCACGGGGGGATCGCCAAAATTCTCCCGCTTTCATACACATATGCAACAACAAGGAATCACGCGGCCTTGGGCAGGATATCTGGAAAACTGGACATATCCCCCGCTGAATGATACCGGGCGGATTGCCCATGAAATTAACCGCCGTTTAGGGCTTTACGTTCCTTCCCTCGCGCATTAACTTATCTGGTATGACACATATGCATAGCAAAGTACTGATTATTGGTTCTGGTCCCGCAGGATATACCGCCGCCATCTACGCGGCGCGGGCCAATTTAAAACCCCTGCTTGTGACGGGTATGGAACCAGGCGGGCAATTAACCATCACGACGGATGTTGAAAATTACCCGGGGTTTGCCACCGCCATTCAAGGGCCTTGGCTTATGGAGCAAATGAAAGCGCAAGCCGAACATGTCGGCACGCAAACAATTCTGGATATCCCAGAGTTTTTGGCCAGTTCGACATTGGTAATGCGCCCATCAGCCTGTAAATCACGAAGAATTTTACGGTCGATTTTATCGAGTTTAATGCGTCTAAACGGCATGGTAACTTTCTGCTAAAAATTTGTTAAAATATTCCTGTTGGAAGGATCGAAAGGTTATAAAGTTGCCTTAAAGGAAGTGCAAGACATTTTCTAAAGCGGCTCGTAAAATATGGCATACATGGCACAAGTCAATGAAAAAAAACCGGTTTTGTGGATTGTCACCGAAGGTATGGCGGGAACGGAAAACCCATGTCTGGGCGTGGCAGAATCTCTGGGGTTAACCCCGCAAATCTTCCGAATAGACCTTCGTCAACCGTGGCGATTGCTATCCCCCTGGATGGGATGTGAACAAGCCGATACGTTTATACCAACCTTCCCGGATTCGTGGCCGGATATCCTGATCACATCAGGCCGCAAAGCTCTTGCCGCCAGCCGGTACATAAAAAAACAAAGCAAGGGGCAGTGCTTCACAGTGCATATCCAAGACCCCCGCGTGCGGGCACCTTATGTTGATCTGATCGCCGTGCCACATCATGACAAACGCCGTGGAGACCGCGTGCTCGTCACCGAAGGTACGCCCTCTCGGCTAACCCCTGATCTTTTATCAACGGCTAAGAAAATATGGACACCCGTATTTGAGCCTGTATCCACGCCCCGTATTGCCGTGCTTTTGGGGGGACACAGCAAAACACATGACATGACCCCGCAGGATATAGCACACATCACACAGGTGATTGGCGGCTTAAAGGCAGGGGCCATGATCACGACATCCCGCAGAACACATGCGGATCATATTGCCTATTTGAAAAGCGCACTCCCCAAGGACACTTATATCTGGACGGGGGATGGAGAGAATCCGTATGCGGGTATGCTAGCTTGGGCGGATTATATTTTTGTCACCGAAGACAGTGTGTCCATGATCTGTGATGCCGGCACGACGGGTAAGCCTGTTTATTTGCTTCCGCTCACGGGGGGATCGCCAAAATTCTCCCGCTTTCATACACATATGCAACAACAAGGAATCACGCGGCCTTGGGCAGGATATCTGGAAAACTGGACATATCCCCCGCTGAATGATACCGGGCGGATTGCCCATGAAATTAACCGCCGTTTAGGGCTTTACGTTCCTTCCCTCGCGCATTAACTTATCTGGTATGACACATATGCATAGCAAAGTACTGATTATTGGTTCTGGTCCCGCAGGATATACCGCCGCCATCTACGCGGCGCGGGCCAATTTAAAACCCCTGCTTGTGACGGGTATGGAACCAGGCGGGCAATTAACCATCACGACGGATGTTGAAAATTACCCGGGGTTTGCCACCGCCATTCAAGGGCCTTGGCTTATGGAGCAAATGAAAGCGCAAGCCGAACATGTCGGCACGCAAACAATTCTGGATATGATTTCCGACGTTGATTTTACCCAAAGACCCTTTGTCGCCACAGGAGATTCTGGGACTGTTTATACCGGAGATACCTTGATTATTTGCACGGGTGCCAAGGCACGCTGGCTGGGAATTGAATCTGAAAAGACATTTCGTAACATGGGTGTGTCGGCCTGTGCGACCTGTGATGGATTTTTCTTCCGGAATAAAAAAGTCGCCGTGATCGGCGGAGGAAATTCAGCCGTCGAAGAAGCATTATATTTGGCGCAGATTTGTGAAAAAGTGACCCTTATTCATCGCCGGGATAGTTTGCGCGCTGAAAAAATTGCACAGGATCGGTTATTCAATAATCCCAAAATCAACGTGATATGGGACAGCGTTGTCACGGAAATCAAAGGTGTCAAAGTCGGTGAAGGAGATATGCCGGGCGTCAACGCCCTCGAAATTGAAAATACCAAAACAAAAAAACGAGATGTGTTGCCAGTGGACGGTGTGTTTATTGCCATCGGCCATGTGCCTGCCACAGATTTGTTCAAGGGCAAATTGACGATGGATTCCGAAGGATACCTGATCACCGCGCCGGATAGCACGGCTACGAATGTTCCGGGCGTGTTTGCCGCAGGCGATGTCAAAGACAAAACATATCGCCAAGCCGTGACAGCGGCAGGGATGGGATGCATGGCCGCGCTTGAGGCGGATCGTTATCTGGCCGGACACGCCGCCCAAAACGCACAGGCGGCCTAAGATCATGGATTGGGACAAACTTCGCATTTTTCATGCCGTGTCCGAAGCCGGAAGTTTTACTCACGCCGGCGATACGTTGAACTTAAGTCAGTCTGCTGTCTCGCGGCAGATTAGTACACTTGAGGAAAGTTTAGGCCTGTCGCTTTTTCATCGTCATGCACGCGGCCTGGTGCTGACCGAAGAAGGTGAGATCTTGCATAAAGCTGCCAAAAAGATTTTTGGCGAACTGGCCTTGATTGAGGGACGCCTGGCTGACTCGCGGCAATTACCCAGCGGTTCATTGATTATTACAGCGGCACCGTTTTTGGGGTCCACGTGGCTTGCCCCTAAACTGGGACAACTCAAACGTAAGAACCCCGAACTACAACTGACGCTTTTGCTCGATGACCGTATCTTCAACCTTGCCATGCGCGAAGCCGACGCCGCGGTGCGTTTATACAAATCCGAACAACCGGATCTGGTTCAACGCCACCTGACGGATATTCACTTTCATATCTGCGGATCAAAAGAATATCTGGCTGAACATGGAACGCCGCAAAATGCCAAGGATCTGCAATCGCATGTTTTGCTTGGGTTCCCGGATAACGTTCCTGCCCCGTTTGCCGATAGCAACTGGCTGTTCCGTGTGGCAGGTCAAGATCCGGACTCATCCCCCAATATCATCAAAATGAATTCGCTCTATGGTATATACGAAGCCGTGCAGGCGGGTGTGGGACTAGCCGCCCTGCCGGATTATTTGGTGAAAGAAACACCGGG
>CAZZGO010000084.1:0-2426 GCA_964654245.1 uncultured Pseudobdellovibrionaceae bacterium
CATGAACTGGTGTTCCGCACCGCGCCCGAACTCATGTGGCAGTCTGCCTTTGCCACGCTCGGGGTCAACCCCAGTCTGCTCTCCAGCCATGCGGGCCGGGCTTAAGAATCAGGCCTCTTGTTAAAAAGCCTCTTTCACCGAATCTGATTCGAAGATCCTTCTGAGGCGATTCTGCCTCGTTTTGCGCCGAGATTCGGCTTGAAAATAGAACAAAAATAGAACATATTGGCTTATGATCAGAATCTGCTCCTAAATCTTGCGTGTCTGGATAGATTTTGTTCGATCAAAATTTTTGATAATCATCGTTATTTTATTGCTTTTTGTATTTACACAATAAGCCAGACAAAAAATAAACACGCCAATGTGTGCGTCAGTTCAACAGGTTGGTGACGATCTCCACTGCTTTATCCCCGGTGATGGGTCGCTTGTTTTTTTTGTTTTTCTGTTAGGAGAGACCACGAGATGTAGTATGCTGATCACAGATTGATCACTAGGGGTTGTGGAAACGGTTTCATCTGTCCACAGCTTCCTCCACAGAATCATGACGATACACACAACATGCCACAAGGGGGGCTAGGGGAATGTTTGACTATGCACAAATCCAAGGCGGAAACCGGGTTCAAATCGACCGGAGCCGCGATGCTTATTTGACGAAATTCGGCATTGAGACCCTCTATGACCGTTATCTGCTCCCCGAAGAAGGCCCGCAAGATCTGTTCGCCCGTGTCTCCATGTATTATGCGGATGACAGCGCCCATGCTCAGCGTATTTATGACTACATCTCCAAACTCTGGTTCATGCCCGCCACCCCTATTCTGTCGAATGGCGGCACCAATCGCGGCCTGCCGATTTCCTGTTTCCTGAACGAAACCCAAGACAGCCTCGATGACATTGTTTCCCTGTGGAATGAAAATGTCTGGCTCGCGTCGCTGGGCGGCGGGATTGGGTCTTATTGGGGCAATGTCCGTTCGATCGGCGAAAAAGTTGGCCGTAACGGCAAAACATCCGGGATTGTACCGTTCATCCGGGTGATGGACAGTTTAACGCTTGCCATCTCACAAGGAAGTCTGCGCCGCGGGTCAGCCGCCATCTATCTACCGATTCACCATCCGGAAATCGAAGAATTCATTGAAATCCGCCGCCCGACCGGCGGGGATCCAAACCGCAAAGCTCTCAACCTGCATCATGGGGTGCTGGTGACGAACGGCTTCATGCATGCCGTCGAAAATAACGAAGAATGGGCGCTGAAATCACCCAAGGATGGGGCGGTCGTCTCTAAAGTCAAGGCGCGCGATCTCTGGATTCGTCTGCTGACGGCCCGCATTGAAACCGGCGAGCCATACATTATTTATATTGATCACGTCAATGACCGTATCCCCGACCATCACAAAATGGCCGGTCTGAACGTCAAGATGTCCAACCTGTGTTCTGAAATCACGCTTCCCACGGGACGTGACCACATGGGCAATGATCGAACGGCGGTGTGCTGTCTGTCCTCGCTTAATCTTGAAAATTTTGAAGTCTGGCAAGATCACCCGACCTTTGTCGAAGACATCATGCGCTTTTTGGATAATGTGTTGACCGATTTCATTGAAAAAGCCCCTGATTCCATGAAACGGGCGAAATACTCCGCCATGCGCGAACGATCTGTGGGTCTGGGCGTCATGGGATTCCATTCTTTCCTGCAATCCAAAATGATCCCGATGGAAGGCGTGATGGCCAAAGTCTGGAATCGCCGGATGTTCCAGCATATTAAACGTCAGGTGGATGATGCCTCTGTCAAACTGGCGCATGAACGCGGTGCCTGCCCGGATGCCGCTGACTACGGAATCATGGAACGTTTTTCCAACAAAATGGCGATTGCCCCGACCGCCTCGATCTCGATCATCTGCGGCGGCGCGTCACCGGGGATTGAACCGAATGCCGCCAATGCCTATACGCACAAAACGCTTTCCGGTTCTTTTGCAGTGAAAAACGCCTATCTAGAAAAATTACTGGATGACAAAGGCATGAATACTGAAGATGTCTGGTCATCCATCTACACAAATGAAGGATCGGTTCAACATCTGGACTTCCTCTCGCAGGATGAGAAAGATGTATTCAAGACCGCCTTTGAAATTGATCAACGCTGGTTGATTGAACATGCCGCAGACCGCACGCCGTTTGTGTGTCAGGCGCAATCTTTGAACGTGTTCCTGCCGGCAAATGTGCACAAAAAAGACCTGCACGGTATTCACTTCGAAGCGTGGAAAAAAGGCGTGAAATCGCTTTATTACTGCCGTTCGAAATCTATCCAGCGTGCCGAAAGTAACGCCTCATGGATTAGATCGCGCGAAAGCGAAGGCCGGGCGCCGGAACTCACCGATGCCCAAAGCCCCAAAGCCGAAGGTGCCAACAAATACGAAGAATGCTTGGCGTGTCAGTAG
>CAZZGO010000084.1:2526-6062 GCA_964654245.1 uncultured Pseudobdellovibrionaceae bacterium
GTGTTTCGTCACGGGGATATGGACTCTCTTGCCTATGCCGCCAAGGTTTTTGACTCTCACATCGCGCGTGCCTATCCACAGGGCGCGCCAACCGGACTGACGTTTTTAGAACTGGGGCCAGGCGATTCTCTGCTCTCAATGGTGCTGGCAAAAGGCTTGGGCGCCGAGCAGATATGGCTCGTCGATCATGGTGATTTTGCCGCGCGTGATCTCACCCTCTATCAACACTCTGCCCAAACATGGCGCGGCGAAGGGCGGGACGTCCCCGATCTTTCACATACCGCAACATGGGAAGACCTGTTGATACAATGCAAAGCCACCTATGTCACCCAAGGACTGGATTCCTTAAAAAAGATCCCATCTTCTTCAGTGGATTTTATCTACTCCCACGCGGTGCTGGAACATATCTGGCGGGATGATTTTGCTCCCCTGATGCATGAATTGCGCCGTGTCTTGAAACCCAGCGGCGCCGCCTCTCATGTGGTGGATTATCAAGATCATCTGGATCATGCCTTGAATCACTTACGTTTTCCGGCACGTGTATGGGAAAGCAGAGCCTTTCGCACCAGCGGTTTTTATACCAACCGTCTTTTGTATCAAGATATGGTGGCGATTTTCACCGAATCAGGCTTTGATACACAGACCACCGCACAGGAAACATGGCCTTCGCTTCCGACGCCGCGCCGCGCCTTGTCTGCGCCGTATCAAAAACGGCCTGACGCGGAGTTAAAGACAAAATCTGCCACGTTTATGTTGCGCCCGGGCACGTGGATAAAAAAAGAACAGGCCGCTTGAAGATATATTTTGTTAGACACATATGATTGATTGAAACGACGGATTAAAAAAGGAGAACCCCCATGACGAACGCAACTTCCACTTCCCCCCTGCTTCAGGAACGCCATGTCTATAAACCGTTCCTCTATCCTTGGTGCTATGAAGCGTGGCTGACCCAGCAACGTATCCACTGGATCCCCGAAGAAGTACCGTTGGCCGAAGATGTTCGCGACTGGAAGAAAAACCTGACCGATTCAGAGCGCAATCTGATGACCCAGATTTTCCGGTTCTTCACGCAATCCGACGTCGAAGTCAATAATTGTTACATGAAACATTATTCCCAAGTCTTCGGCCCCGTCGAGGTGCAAATGATGCTGGCGGCATTTTCAAATATTGAAACCGTGCATATTGCCGCCTATTCGCATTTGCTGGACACGATCGGCATGCCCGAGGTCGAATACTCCGCCTTCATGAAATATAAAGAAATGAAGGACAAGTTTGATTACATGCAGAACGCGTCCATGGAATCTCCCCGCGATATCGCCAAAACCATGGCGATGTTCGGTGCCTTTACCGAAGGGCTTCAACTCTTTGCGTCTTTCGCCATTTTGATGAACTTCCCGCGTTTCAATAAAATGAAAGGTATGGGACAAATTGTGACGTGGTCGGTACGGGATGAAACCCTGCATTGCCTGTCGATGATTAAACTGTTCAACGCGTTCATTCAGGAAAACCCCGGGATATGGGATGAGGAATTCAAAGCCGAAATTACCGATTGTTGCCGTACGATCATCGGGTTTGAAGACGCGTTTATTGATCTGGCCTTTAGCGGCGGTGAAATCGAAGGATTAACCCCGCAAGAAGTTAAAAACTACATCCGGTATATCGGGGATCGTCGTCTGCAACAATTGAATCTCGAGCCCATCTACGGGATCGAAAAAAACCCCCTGCCGTGGATGGATCAAATGCTCAACGGCGCGGAACACACCAACTTCTTTGAAAACCGGGCAACCGAATATTCCAAAGCCTCCACCCAAGGCGGATGGGAAGATGTGTTCTCAGATGACGTCTTTGCCGGCACCTATGGCAAAAAAGACAGCCCTGACAAGGATGTCCCCGCCGCGGCGGAATAATGATCCTCACTCTCATAGCGCTTATAACAAAAAACCCCGGATCACTCCGGGGTTTTTTATATCTTTAAAAATTTTTAAACGGCGGCCAGTTTCTTTTTTGTCTGGCGTTCCACCTTGCGGAGCGGAATGCCGGGCTGGATGATTTCCCGCACTTCGGAAAAACCGTTAAACGGCGTGCGGGTTTCTTCGGTATAAGCGCCTGTCATATCAAAGGCGATATAATCCCCTTCGGCGATATTCTCCGGCAGGCTGTATTTACCGGCCATACAGTCAATCGAATCACAGGTCGGCCCCATCAAGGTGAATTCAGATTTTTTGGTGCCAAAGGTGCCGTTCAAGCGAAAGGCCTGCGCTGGATAGGTGATACCAATCGAGGCGCTGGACTCAAACAGCCCGCCATAGGTGCCATCATTCAAGTACAGGATGTGTCCGCGGCGGGCTTCAACCTTCACGAGCGTAGACCCCGCCGAATAAACCAAGGCGCGCCCGGGTTCAGACAGCAAATGCACCTGTGACAATTCATTGTCCGACAAGGCCTTGCGGATGGTCTTCATATACGCGTCCACAGGCGGGGTTTTGCCCTCGCCCATGCCAGAGGGAAACCCGCCGCCAATATCCAGTGTATCCAGTTTCACCCCGGCCGACCGAATCACATCGGCGGCCAGATGAATGGCTTTGCGGTAAGCTTCGGGTTTCAGACATTGCGTACCCACATGAAAACTCAGACCCAATTTATACGCATAACGGGCAACCTGTTTCAGCAGATCAATCGCCACAATCGGTGCCGCGCCGAATTTCGAGGAGAAGTCCGTGGCCGTGTCCGATTTCGGTAATGCCAGACGCACAAACAATTGCAAATCCTCGGCATAATCGGTCGATTCCAGAATTTTATTCAGCTCATCTTCCATGTCGAGCACAAACGCGCGCACGCCATGTTCGAAATACGCTTCTCTGATCGCACTGCGTTTTTTCACAGGACCCATGAAATATAAACGCGCATCTGGGAATAAATTGCGGATATGGCGCACCTCGTTGAGCGAGGCCACATCAAAAGAACGCACCCCCGCGTCATACAGGCAGTTCAGCACCAATTCATCCGAATTGCATTTCACGGCATACAACGTTTCGCCCGGAAAGGACTCCACGAAAGTGCGTGCCGCCTGACGCGTGCGATCTGGCCACTTGACATAGACAGGCATGTCAGGACGCTCTGCGGACAAAAGATTAAGGAAATAAGATGGGAGCGCACCCGGCTCCCGCGGTGATGAAAAAGACATCAACAGACACCCAATGTTAAGGGGGGCGGGTCGGTGAAGGCCCTTAGCGCCCCGTTAAACCAAGTTTCCGTCGTTGCATAACATCCGCAGACTTTGTGAGTTTTGGAGCCATAGGCACGTACGTTAATTTCTTTATGAGGTAAAACCTGCTGGATCACAATAAAAAAAATACGGTTTTGCCTTGATATTTTTAATTGACAGCTATGCATAAATTAGATATCTCACTCAGAGGGATATCGCAAGACAATCCCTTATCCTCATAAACATATGTCAATATGGAGTATTCCCGCCCATGGATCCCGTTTTAAATAGTGGCGATACCGCCTGGATGCTGGTGTCATCCCTTCTGGTA
>CAZZGO010000085.1:0-2155 GCA_964654245.1 uncultured Pseudobdellovibrionaceae bacterium
CAGCCCAAAACGCGATCCGTCTTGGCATCCGCCAGAATTTTTACAAATCCTTCGGTGGAACCCATGGCGCGCGCTCTGCCGTTCGCCATGAAGGGGAATTTACCCACTTTATACGCAACAGAAGCCGATTTTAACTGCTCTTCCGTCTGACCAATGCTCGCCACTTCCGGCCATGTGTAGACCACACCCGGCACCAGATTATAATCCATATGGCCTGATTGTCCGGCCATCATTTCAGCCAAGATAACACCTTCATCTTCAGCCTTGTGCGCCAGCATAGGACCTGCGATCACATCCCCGATGGCAAAAATACCTTTGATATTCGTTTCAAAATGTCCGTTGGTTTTTACGCGCCCACGTTCATCCATCTCTACGCCAGCTTCTTTGAGCCCAAGTGAGTCCGTAAAGGCGCGCCGACCTACCGCCACCAGCACGATATCAGCAGAAAGTTTTTCAGACGTGCCACCAGATGCAGGCTCTAACGTTAAATCAACCCCCGTGGCAGAAGACGAAGCAGAGGTCACCTTGGTTGACAGTTTGAAATCAATGCCCTGTTTTTTGAATATTTTCTGCGCCTCTTTGGAAATTTCTAAATCCATGCCAGGGAAGATACGGTCCAGATATTCAACCACCGTCACTTTGGCCCCCAGACGTGACCACACCGACCCTAATTCTAGCCCGATCACACCGCCGCCAATGACGACCATAGTCTCAGGCACTTTATCTAACATCAGGCCACCCGTGGACGACACAATTTTTTTCTCATCTATCGTAATGCCGGGCAAAGAGACCACATCAGACCCCGTGGCAATCACAATCCGCGGGGCGGAATATACTTTTCCAGCAACGTCAACTTTGCCTGCACCCAAAATTTTTCCGGCACCTTTCAACCAATCTACCTTGTTTTTCTTGAACAGAAATTCAATACCTTGCGTATTGGCTTTGACCACATCGTCTTTATGCTTCATCATCGCCGGAAGGTCGAGTTCAACCCCCTTGACCTTGACGCCCATCTGCGCGAGAAGCCCGTGTGCTTCGTGATATTTCTCAGACGCGTGAAGCAAGGCTTTTGAGGGTATGCACCCCACATTCAAACATGTGCCGCCCAACGTGGCACGTTTTTCAACACAGGCAACTTTAAAACCCAACTGCGCCGCCCGAATGGCACACACATATCCGCCGGGGCCGGAACCAATGACAATCACATCATATGAATCAGAAGACATGCGCGGTTTTTCCTTTGGTCAAATATCTGACCGGAGCGTAGCGCGAGAGTGTTTTTTTGCAAGAAAAAAGGGAGTCTGCCTCCTAAAAAGTATGTAAATCGTAAATCCTGCTAAATAATCGTCGCACCTTTTGGATTTTTGCTTATAATTATCATCATGACATCGGCCAAGGCCTCTACGGTTCCCGTAGATTCCCCCCATTATTTTATGCAGAAGGCAGTGGATCTGGTAGGTACCAGCCCTCATCCACAGAATAAAATCGCGGCTACGCTATTCGGGGGAAACCCGAATGACCTTTGGTCTGTGACACGCACTAATCATTGGCCAGCGATGATCGATGTGAAAATTGGCCGAACACAGGATATTGGAAATTCATCTGGGACGCTTCATGCCGAAACCGCCTGCATTTTAACTGTCCCCGAAGCCACAGAGGGTGCCAGTCTGTGTATCACAGATCCTTGCTGTCCCAATTGCGCCAAAAATATCGCCGAAGCCGGGATCAAAAAAATCTATATCGACCACAAGGGGTTTAAAAAAGATTTCTTTAAACGCCGCGGTGATCATTTTGATTCCATGTCCATGCAGATATGCGCCAAGGCAGGCGTGAGTGTTTATGAACTCAATCGCAAAGAACAGACCATAACGCCCATCATTGAAACCCCTATTTCATTCACCCCGCCAGATGATAGCCCGATCGTCATCGAACCTATTGAGAGTGCCGCCGAAGCTGTTTTACGCATCGGCGTTCAAAAATCCAGCATCATTCACCATCGGCGGAAATTTGCTATGGCGTTCGCCCAAAATCCTCAAGGGCAGAAATTCATGATTACCGCGCGGGCTCATGCAGTTATTGGATTTACGATGAATAATCTTGATGAAGCGCTGGACATCATGACCCCGCAGGATAAATACAGCTTTATTCAGGAACC
>CAZZGO010000085.1:2255-6037 GCA_964654245.1 uncultured Pseudobdellovibrionaceae bacterium
TGTCCCGCCCCCGAAGGCATGGACATAGTCTTTATATTGATCTGATCTGCCGCACGGCCAATCGCGTCAATAACCGCCTGCGACATCGTAGCCGGTGCCGAGTAGACAGTTTTTCCTAAATCAATCGTGACATTATGTTGACGCCGAAGGTCGTTTGACACACGGTTAACCGCCAATAGAAATTTTTTGAGGACAGAATCATCTGTACTTCGAACCTCGAGGGCGCATTCGGCATAATCCGGAATATGTGTTAATTTTGTTGGGTCACCAGAATGTGTATAAGGTGCGGTAAAAACAATATCATGTCCTGATTTGTGAAGGCGTAAAGCGATATCAAATAATCGACTGATCATTCGGCTTTGCGCCATACCAGCGTCTTGGCGTTTTTTAAATGACTTGGCGCCGGAATGCCCTGTTTGTCCGTTAATCATTATCTTGGGTAAACGATAATTTCCCCGAATGGCCGTGACGACACCCAAAGAAATATCATGATCTGATAATTCCTGTTCCTGTTCGATATGGATTTCAACTTGTGCGGCAATCGAAGAAAACGGAATCAATTCGCCATGCCGCTGGAAAGTCTCCATCAATCTTTCAGGATTAAGTCCCGATATCTCAAGATGTTTTCGAAATGTATGACCCGTATGCGTATGGCGACGTTCCATGAATGCGGCAGGATCAAGACTTCCGGATGCTAATTTCATTCCGACAGATACTTGTTTAAAACTCGGGCTCTCCTCATTGCGATAGATCCCAACGATAAAATCCTGTTCGGGTCTAATCCCCTCAGCGATCAAGATATGCACAACCGTCAAACCAGCGATCACACCGGCGGGTCCATCATAACGCCCCCCATTCACCACGGAATCAACATGCGACCCGGTTAATATGGCACCCGCATCCGGATTTTTCCCTGGATAGATCATAAAGACATTTCCCGCCGCATCGGTGCGAATGGTTAACCCCAGCTTCCGGCCTTCCTTGATTAAGTCATCAATCGCACGGTTTTCTCCCTCAGGCATATAGGCAGGACGATTCATCCCTTGACCTTCCGTCCAGTTTTTATCCAGAAGGGCAAACAGGTTCTCGGCATAGATCATCTGATCTGACGTCAATTCAAAAAGGGGAGATTTCATTTAAATATACATATTGCATTTTTAATTCTTTTTCTATAATAAAATCTCATAACAATATTTTTTTTAACAACAACGGCGTTATAATAATAACTCATTGTTTTTATTGACATTTAATTGAAAGTATACGGATGTCGCCTTTATGGCCTTCACAAAAACCCTCGGATCCTGAGACGGTTTTAAAATATATGCGGGAAACGCGTGCAGTGGCACAGGCCAGCCCGCACCCGGTCAACAAAGTCGCGGCCACAATCTTTGGCAGGGATCATTCGGGTCACATCTGGCAAAGCCAACATACAAATTACTGGCCGAGGCTCATTGAAGAAAAACTGGGCCGAGATCAAGCGATCGGCAGTGCATCAGGCACGGTTCATTCTGAAACGGCGGCCATCCTCTCAAGTTTACACGCGACAGACGGCGCGTCCATGTGCGTCACAGATCCCTGTTGCCCCAACTGTGCCAAAAATATCGTCGAAGCGGGCATTCGTCATGTTTATCTAGATTCAGATGGTTTTGAAAAAGATTTTTATAAAAGACGCGCGCAGGCTTTTGATACGCTCACACTAGATGTGTTCCGCCGTGCTGGGGTTCTTGTCTCACAAGTTGATGCAAACACAGGCCAGATAAAACCCATCATAGACAGACATGATATCAATCAGGAAACCAAACCTGCGCAAATTATTATTCAATCCTTACGAAGCTGGAAACACACCCCCTCACTCACTGAGGCTTTCAAGAATAACCTAGGGGAGACGTCCCAAGGCATATATGCCAGAACTATCCTATTAAATCCCGACAGACAGACACTTTTCTTAGTGACAGCCTACCGAGATCATCCGGATACAGCCTATGGCTCTGCGCCACAACATACAGGCAATCAATATTCACCAGATATCGAGCCGATTGATATTCTTCTGATGTGGAAAGCACGCATGGGATATAGGTTCGGGAGTTCGTCCATCATGACGTCGCATATTCCAACATGCCGAGAATTGGTACATGTTGTCGGATCCGGAATTCAAAACCTTGTGATATCCGACATGTCCCATTCAATAGACCCAAAGGGGTCTGAGGCAGTTCTGTTGCTTACCTCAAGCAGGATATTAAATATATCCCGCTCTCAGCTGGTTACATATCCAAAAGCAGGCGCTGCGGATCCTCAATCGCATCCTTGATACGCACCACAAAAGTGACAGCTTCTCTGCCATCGATAATCCGATGATCGTAAGACATGGCAATATACATCATCGGACGCGCTTTGATCTCACCATTCGGCATGACCATGGGGCGTTGCTGAATTTTATGCATGCCCAAAATACCGGATTGGGGTGTATTTAAAATCGGGGTGGACATCAATGATCCAAAAATACCGCCATTCGTGATGGTAAAGGTTCCACCTTGCATTTCATCCATCGACAACTTGCCGTCACGGGCACGTTTACCGACATCCATGATATCCTTTTCGATGTGCGCCATGGATTTCGTATCACAATCCTTGACCACCGGCACCACAAGCCCTTGGGGGGTGGAAACCGCCACGCCTAGATCATAGTAATTTTTATATACAATCTCATCGCCATCAATCGAAGCATTCACCGCCGGAAATTCCTTTAGCGCATTGACGGCCGCCTTCACGAAAAACGACATGAAACCCAGTTTAACGCCATGTTTCTTTTCAAACGCATCCTTATAGCTATCTCGCAAAGCCATCACGGCGGTCATATCTACCTCGTTGAACGTGGTTAGCATCGCGGCCGTGTTTTGGGCTTCTTTTAAGCGCTTGGCGATGGATTGACGCAGGCGCGTCATTTTCACACGCTCTTCACGCTCTGTGCGGTTGGCGGGTGCCACATATTTTGGTGCAGACGGCAGGGGCGCGGATACCAAAGCCGGTGTCGGTGAGGACAGATGTTGAATAACATCACCCTTGGTCACGCGGCCATCTTTACCCGAACCTTCGATATGCGCCGTGTTTATATTGTTCTCTGCCGCCATTTTACGAACGGCGGGGCCATTTCGATCATCCGTGGCAGGAGAAGCCGGCACGACTGATGAAGGTGCCGATACCACAGGCGCAGGGGTTGGCGTTGGTGACGGCGCGGCCGGTTTCACATCATTAGCAGCAGAAGCGGTGCCAATTTCTCCCAGAATAGCCCCAACCCCGACATTGGAACCTTTAGGTGCCAAAATGCGCGAAATAACACCTGCGGCCGGTGCATTAACTTCAAGGGTTACCTTGTCTGTTTCCAATTCAACAATCGGTTCGTCGGCTCTGACGGTCTCGCCTTCTTTCTTGAGCCAGTTTGCAACCGTTGCCTCTGAAACAGATTCCCCCAACGTGGGAACTAAAATATTCGTCATCTTATATGCCTTATCGTTTGTTTATATGTTCAATGTACGCTTAATTCCCCTTCGGTCAACGCCTAGACCTTCAAAGCCTCATCCACCAGCTTGGCCTGCTCTTCGTTATGACGTTTCAAATATCCCGTCGCCGGAGATGCGGCCTCTACACGGCCAATATATTTCGCCCGGGATGATTTATGTTTGATGTCCGTCAACACTTTTTCAATTCTGGGCTCAACGAATGTCCAGTAACCCATATTCTGCGGCTCTTCTTGGCACCACACAATTTCGGCGTTGGGATATTCT
>CAZZGO010000086.1:0-5992 GCA_964654245.1 uncultured Pseudobdellovibrionaceae bacterium
GGATTCAAGCCGAGCGTCATCCCCCCCGGCAGACATCGCCGCCAAAGACAGGTGGAGCGCCAGCGGCGAAGGACCCGTTCTGTTCATGACCCGCACTATAACGGAAAAGAGCCGTTTCTGGCGCAACAAATCATCGTGCGTTAAAAAAGGTTAATTTTTGTCTTTCGCGGCGCGTCAATTTGATGCATAATAGTTAAATCCATTTTGCAATAAACAAGACGTAAGGAGAGCCTATGGCCAGCCCGAAAAACAGACGCGATGAACCCACGGTCATCAAAAAATATGCGAACCGCCGTCTTTACGACACGGGCCGCAGTTCCTATGTGACACTGAGTGATTTGTGCGACATGGTCAAAGAAGGCCATGACTTCGTTGTGTATGATGCGAAATCAGGGGAAGACCTGACCCGTCAGGTTTTAACACAAATTATCGTGGATCAGGAGTCTAACGGCGGCCAAAGCTTGCTCCCTGTTAATTTTCTGAAACAGATTATTGGGTTTTACGGCGACAATCTGGGCGCACTGGTGCCCAATTATCTGGAACACACCATCGGCAATTTTTCCAAAAATCAGGAAGAATTGAGATCCCAGATCAATAAATCGATTGAGGGTATTTTCCCGCTCTCCAACCTTGAAGAACTGAACAAAAAGAACATGGAAATGTTTGAGAACGCGATGCGGATGTTCACCCCGTTCGGCAAAGGTGGCGACCCGAAATAATCTTGTTTCCGATAAGATAGACATTAAAAACCCCGCCAGTCGCGGGGTTTTTAATGTCTTCTGAGATTAATTGAGACTAATTCAGGCTTCCAGCAAACCGATCCCGTATTTCCATGGCTGTATCCATGTCTTCAGCGTTGGTTTCATGTGAAACGGCCACATAACGCCCCTTTTGTTCAAAAAAGACAACGGATGCTGCCGTATTTCCGGATGGCGTAACGCAGGCCACTTCGTAGAAGGTTTTACCGGCATTTTGCGCCGATGGCATGGCGGCAAAATCTCCCGCACAACGTGACTTGGCGGCATCAATGTGACGCGCCATGAAACGCTTTAAGTCTCCGCCCGCAGATGCCGCCGCGACTTCGGCTCTGCCATGCAGATTATTGGCTTTCCAGCTATAGACATCGACCCCTGCAGTTGACGCGCCCTGTCTCACCTGATCATTCAAGGTAATACCCGCCTTTTTGAGCGTGTTCGCCAGTTCATATTGATACGAGGGCTGAACAGGTGCCGAGGGCGCCAAGGATGTCTTGGTCACGGGCGGCTTGGCCGGAGACGGCGTGGGAACTTGAGGCTTGGGCACAATCGTCGCCGCCCCGGCCGCGGGGGTCATCTCGTTCAACGCCCCTGCCGATACCGTATCCGCCGAGGCCATATTTTGTTGCAGGGTCATCAGTTGATTGCGATAGGTGCGCGCCTCGGTTTCTTTTAAGGAAAGTTGATTTTTGAGTTTTTCGAGTTGCAGTTGAATAGAGGCCGTTTGATCCGCCCGGGTCGTGACCGACGCTTGCTGGTTGTTGAGTTCCAGGCGCGCCCGATCGGCTTCGGCTTTATAGGCCGATACTTTTTGCTCGAGAGCTGTTTTTTGAGCCTGAAGTGCCTCAAGATCCTGCTTGGCTTTCTGAAGTGCCTGCGCCTCATTTTGCGCCGAGGAAACAGTTTTACTCGATTGATCTTTTTGTTGCGCGCTGATTTGTTCTATCTGTTTCAACGCAGAAGACAATGCCGCGTCTTTTTCGGCATTTGCTTTCAAGGCGGCATCCAGCGCGGATTGTTTAGCCGCCGCATCCTGAGTCAACCGGGTAATACTTTTTTCCAGCTCGGCAATTTTGCCGGCTTCAACTGAGACCCCTGCCGGTGCCGCGGGTGCCTTAGGCGCGGTCAAAGCCTTTTGCGCAGAATCCAAAGCTGACTGCTTGGCGGTGAGATCCTGCGTCAATTGTTCTTTTTGGCGGGTGATGTCGGCTAAGGTCTTTTTCAAATCTGCCAGTTCTTTTTCGGCCGCTGGCGACATTTTTGAAGCCATCTGAGGTTGGGGCGCGGGTTTAGATTTCAAACCATCAATTTCCGTTTTTTGTGCAGAAATGGTTGCCTGTGCTGTTTCAAACGCTGTTGTTTTAGCCTTTAAATCCTGTTCGGCCATTGTCAGTTTTTGACGCAGTTGATCCATTTCCGCCACAGACACAGAAGGGACGGGCGCAGGCGCAGGTGCCTTGGCCATGGATAATTCTTTTTGTACGGCCTCAAGCGCAGATTGCTTGGCTGTGAGATCCTGCTTCAACATGGTGTTTTGTTGATTGAGTGACTGAATCGACTTTTCTAATTCAGCGATTTTTTTCTGTTGCGACATATCGGGCGCAGGCGGTTTGGCCGCCACAGGTTCAGACGGTACCGCTACGGGGGCTGATGTCGCTTGGACTGATTTTGGCGAAACTTCTTTGACCGGGGCTTGTGCCACTACAGGGGTTTCGCTTTTTGCCGTTTCATTTTTAACTTTGCGTGCCGCGAATGACTCATCCTTTTGCCCGGCTTCGGCAGATAGGACATCCGTCCCGCCCGCGGCCGGCGCAATGTCCGCCACTTTTTCCGCGGACGCGGTTTTTAAGCCTTTAAGGCATGACGTCAGGTCAGATTGGCCAGAATCTATGTCCGAGAGCGCGAAATTATATTCTTCGCCTGAAATCCCCATTTTCAGATTTTTCGATTTCTTAAGTGCCGCAAAAAATGTGTCGTCCCACCCGAGCCGAACGACCATCGCGCTGGGTGATACGGGCATCATTTCAAAGGAGCGGATCTGCCCGGGCCCCGGCTGAAGCGTGATGGTATAAGGATTATCAACATCAAAACGTTCCTTGCGGAAATCAACCGCCAGTGAATATTCTTCTGTCATGTTGCGCCCGAGTGTCAGCACTAGTCCATTGGCGTATTGGCGGGACAAAGTGCAATACGCACCGGAATTGTTTTGGGAGGCTTCGATCTTGGTAATCGACCAATCAGATGTGGGCTTGAGATCCTGCGGCGCGGCAGAATAAGCCGATGACACCCCGCCAGTCACCCCGCCCAGCAAAGCCAGCAAACAGGTGATAGAAAGTCTTTTTGAAGAAGCCATATGTTTAATCCCAGTTATGCCCATGTTGTCACGCTGTATTCCTAAGACAATGCAGGTTTTGCCCAAACGGCCTCAGCCTGCCATTGCGGGGGGTAGAATACACAGAAAATCAGGGGAACGCCAAGTTATTTTTCGTAAAACTATAACGAAAAATCCGTATCAATCACCAAAAGCCGCGCTCCGGTGTCGGGGTCTGTGTTCAGGCGTCCCACAGGTCTTTGGGGGTCATTCTGGTATTGGGATAGGGCTGTTTCCACGGCTGATTCAAAGCTGGCGGCACCGGATATGGCCGATTTAAGGGGATAATTATAGACCCCGTTCCAGATTAAGGTCACGCCATTTTGGGTGCTCCATTGTTCTAGTGCGGCTTTCAAGGACGTGCCCGAAGCGGCAGACAGGCCGCCGCCTGATCCACCCATACGGCCGCCTGTTGTTGCCCCGCCCTGATCGGTCAAGGACACAGGGGCATAAGACGCATCCATACCGGCGGAATAACGGGGCGAAGATGACACGCCGTCATAGGGCTGGGTCAGCGTGCTGTCTGCGGTCATCGCAGGTAAGGCAGATTGTTGTTTCACAGGCGCCGAAGCCTTGGTATTGCGGGGGATATAGACTTCCTGCCCGCTGGGGGTGTTTTTCAAGCCGTCTTCCCAATTGGGTGTTGCCTGACGGGGGGCTTGGGTTTGAATTTCGGCCAGAGATGTCGGCGGCGTATTCACATTCGGCATCGCCAGCGCGTCTGGTGCCGATGCGGTATCAAAGCTGGACGCAGGAGACGAAACTCCGCCTTGAAAACAGGCCTCAAGCTTTTGCAGGCCTTCGTTTAAATTATCGAGGTAAAAGCGCATGGCATTATTCCCCACCGACAATTCCATTGCCCGCGCCCCTGCCAGCGCACCATAGATATTACCCGCCTGACGCAGGTTGAAAACCAGAATGGACGGTGTGAAGGCAGATCCCGTCACATTCGCCGAAGCCCCGCCATCGACGGATAATTGAGCCCCATAGCGCGCCCCTTGACGGAAAATATCCTGACGAAAATCAACCGCCATCGCCAACATTTCGTTATTTCCGCCGGAAAAACGCACCACAAAGCCGTTGTTATATTCCCCCGCCATCACACAGGGCAGTTTCGTGCCGCGCATGCCCCGCAAAGCTTCAATCCCTGAGGGGCCAATCTTCCAGTCTGAGGAGAGCATGAATTCAGGCATGCCCGAACCGGCCACAACGCCTTGCGCCAATGCCGGCGAGGCCGTCCCCAACATTAGAAGAACTAGCGACCTGATAAAAATCTGTCTCACGGCTAAACCCCTATCCAAAAACATGATCATTTGAGATGACATGGACAATACGCATCCCCGGCCTCATTCGCAAGTCTGTTTGGTGATTTTTCCCTTAGGCCGCGCCGCCAACGCGATGCGAGAGCGATGTTTCCAAAAACAAATCCAGATCCCCGTCCAAAACCGCCGCAGAATTGGTGTTTTCAACCCCTGTCCGGGCATCTTTGACCATTTGATAGGGTTGAAGCACGTAGGATCTAATTTGGTGCCCCCACCCGATTTCGCTTTTTTCGCTATGCGCGGCCAATGTGGCTTCTTCACGCTTTCTGATTTCGGCTTCATACAGGCGGGCTTTGAGCATCGACATCGCGGCCGCGCGGTTTTTATGTTGGGATCTTTCCCCCTGACAGGCCACGATAATGCCCGTCGGAATGTGTGTTATACGCACCGCGCTGTCGGTGGTGTTGACGTGCTGTCCCCCGGCACCGGATGAACGGTAGGTATCGACCTTTAAATCCTTATCCAGAATTTCGATATCGATATTGTCATCCACCACGGGCGACACAGACACCGAAGCAAAACTGGTATGACGGCGCGCGTTGGAATCAAACGGGGAAATGCGCACCAGACGATGCACGCCCGTTTCGGTTTTTAGCCAGCCATAGGCCTGAGCCCCGGAAATACGGATCGTGGCCGATTTAATCCCAGCTTCTTCGCCCTGACTCATGTCCAGCAAGGACACGCTATATCCGTGTTGCTCCGCCCAGCGCGTATACATGCGCAGTAATATCTGTCCCCAGTCCTGCGCTTCGGTACCCCCGGCTCCGGCATTGACTTCCAGGAATGCATCGTTGCCGTCTGCTTCGCCGGACAGCAGGCTTTCGAGCTGTTTTTTTCGAGCGAGAATTTTTAACGACGCCAGCGCCGATTCAGCTTCGGTGATAATACTCTCATCACCTTCGTCTTCGCCCAGTTCAATAAAACCGATATTGTCGTTTAACGTGTTTTCAATGTGACGCACGCCGTCCACCTGTGCCTGAAGGCGGGTACGTTCTTTCATCACGTTCTGAGCTTTTTGTGAATCCTCCCACAAAGTCGGATCTTCGGCTTGGCGGTTGAATTCATCCAGTTGCGCTAGGGCGTGATCCCAGTCAAAGATGCCTCCTGAGCAAGCTAAGCGCCGCCTTGATATCGCTGATGACCTGCTCTGTTTCGGCTTTCATGATGTTTATTATACCTGCCCTGGCGAACCTGACTAGGCCGCTTGTGGGATTTGGGCATTTTGCTGAAAATGGGACACCATGGTTTTGATAAATTCATCCATGTGATCAGCCGCGCAGGCACAGGATATCATGTTCCCGTCAAAACAGATGGCGTCATCTGACCAGAGTGCCCCGGCCTTGGTGGCCGTCATTTGGCTGGACTCATCGCCGGTCATGTGACGGCCAGAGGCTTGTTCTACATGCGCCATCAACATCGGCGCATCGCCCATAATAGCCACGGGTTTTTGCGCAGACATAAAACTTCCGATGAAGCGTTTGGTGTGCGCCGTCAATTTCAATTTATCCAGGCTACGTTGCCCGCCCACAACCACCAGACAGGCA
>CAZZGO010000087.1:0-1978 GCA_964654245.1 uncultured Pseudobdellovibrionaceae bacterium
ATAAATCCTCGCGTGAATTGACCCCCATCACTTCGGATTCATTTTGTGTGACGCAGACCGCGGTTTTGAACCCATCCCCGGCGGCGATCACGGGTAAATCCGTGATATAATATTCCTTCTGGGCGTTATCCGTACCGATTTGAGATACCCACGACGCTAGCTTGTCTCCCCGAACACAAAACGCCCCCGTGTTACATAGGGATATTTCACGCTCTTCATCTGTGGCATCCTTGAATTCAACAATCCGTTTTAATGTCCCATCAATATTTTGTATTAAACGTCCAAAGGCCGGTGGATCATCATACTCTGCACCTAGCACCGCTAGCCCGATTTTCTCATGGGCGTGACGTGTTTCGATCAATTTTTCCAACGTGCCGAGTGTAATCAAAGGCATATCACCCAGCAGGATCAGGACGTCTCCTGAAAAATCCTTGAGTTCACTTAGGGCTGTTCTGACAGCATCTCCCGTCCCCTGCCGGTTTTTTTGAATGACGGTTTGGTACGGCGAGACTTCCTGTGCCAAGCCGTCCATGTCGGGACCAATCACAACAATTATTTTTTCAGGTGATAAATCCTTGACCGTTTCCAAGAGCCATCCCATCAGCGGCCGGCCGGCCAGTTTATGCATGGCCTTGGGATGTGTCGATTTCATCCGGGTGCCTTGCCCCGCCGCCAGAATAACCACTGCCAAAGAATCACGATGCGTCATATTACTATTCCTAATGAATTTCCAAGGGATCACAAATCACGATATTTTACGGCGTATGACAGGATTTTGAAGATATATTCTCAACCTAGCTTATTCTTGAAGTTTGAGCGTTTTTTGCCCGCCTTGATATCCCGTCATGTGCATGAACAAGGTGCCATATTCTGTTTTCACCCGTATCTTGACCGGCACAGCCGGTGCCCCGGGGGCAACGGCGGCAAACCAGATCGTGGGCATGGTACCGCGTTCCCGGCCTTGTTCCTGAATGGACATCCAGCCCCGTGGTTTTTTATGCCAGTCTCCGGCCATGGGTTTAACCTCTATGGTGCACTCCAGCGCGGGTCCTGAATAGACGTTATAGGCATTGGACGTGAGGGTAACATTTTTAGATTCCCGAAAAATCATTTGAAACCGGCGTTTACCATCGAACACTTCGGATGTGCCCTGACATCCTTTTTCTTTGGCAACATGTTCCATGACTTCTAATGTCGCCGATAACACATCGGTTGTTTGATCGGTCAGCGCGGCATCGACCGGGCGCGGCGATCCGTCATTTTCGTCGTCTTTGACCCGGTATTCCCGAAAGGAGCCATCTTTATTGTAGTAATACTGCTTCTCCTCGTGTTCATCTTTCCAGACCGTGATCGATTCATGTTTCTGGGGTCTGGCTTTTCCGTTTTTAGGGTCATACCACCCTTCTGATCTGAAGACGCCATCCCAAGGGGCAAGATTTCTCAAAAAACCTTGGGTTTTGGCCTCAAGTGCCAAGTCATATCGATTTTTGGTTTTTAAATCCACATCCAGCGTGGCATCCACCACGTGAAACCCGCCCGCATAGACATCATAATTGACGGTCTGTTTTGGCGTAGCTTGTGCTGGGTTCACGCCGCAGAGGTTAATTGTAATGACCCACGCCGCGAAAGACAGTGCCACCCATACCTTCTTTGAATAACTTGACACCTTGCGCTGTTGATTCATTGAATCCTCCTAAATCCAGTTCCCAGATACCTCTTTGTTTTAACATGTTCAGGCTTTGCCACAAGAGCAGATGATGCGCCGAAACCTCGCGCCCCATCTCCCCTGTCCATCCTGCCAGATAGGTGGCTGATCGGCCATGGCAGACCAACATCACCCCGGCAATGATCTGACTGCCCGGCGTCAAGGAAGTTTCGTGACGTACCTGCCCCACGACCATACCCCGGGTGGGGATCATTTCTTGAGATAGTAGGGTCAGGAGCCGGGGCGAAGGGCCTGGATATCCCTTGGCCGATT
>CAZZGO010000087.1:2078-5936 GCA_964654245.1 uncultured Pseudobdellovibrionaceae bacterium
CCGAACCCGGGAAACCATAACGGCCCCCGGTCAAGCATGACCCCGTGGATGGCATGAGATAGTAGGGTCAGGAGCCGGGGCGAAGGGCCTGGATATCCCTTGGCCGATTTATCGGCGGCATATTGGGCACACATCCACGGCACAAGATGACCTTGGTCATCCCACGTCACATTCAGCGGCGCGCGTTGTGCTTTATGAAGGCTCTGACGCCAATTGTCTCTTAAAAGCTTCTCATCCTGATCCGTCTTGACCCAAAACGTGTCATAGCCTGTTTGGTCAGGACGACGAGAAAAGCCGTTGCTTTCAATAATTTTTCGGGCGGTAGCACCGTCTTGGATTTCAGGGATAAGGCGTCTGCGTCTCAGCAACCGCGCTGGAAATTCTCTGGAAAAAACCTCGATGAATAATTTGATATGCACGGCAGTACCGAACCCGGGAAACCATAACGGCCCCCGGTCAAGCATGACCCCGTGGATGGCATTCCACAAAATGCCGGCTTCAAGGATACTCACCAGACCGGCGGGCTGGCCGTCCATGCGAATCAGGCCAAAACGCGCCCGTTGATGATCCTTGCGGCACATGGCGCGAATATAGGCAGGGTGCTGAAGCACATTCGATTGTGGAATACGGTTAAAATATTCCATCCAATCTTTTGCGCTTAAACCATTCCATTCAACCGTGCATTTCATGTTCGGACTTGTACTCCCGGGTGACCTGATGCACTCTAGACATAGTTAGACAGAAAGTACATTTTTCATCATGTTTTTATCCCATTTGTTCATCGGCTGTGCCATGATCGCGATCACAGTGATCATCCATGCCATAGCCACAGATCGTCTGTTGGTTGTGCTGGAAAAAATTGGCCCCCGGATGTTTCATCTATTCCGGCGGGGATGGAAAATCCCCATGTTGGTTGTCACAGTTTTAAGTGTTTTTCTGGCACATATTGTTCAAATATGGATTTGGGCGGCGTTATATTTTTATTTTGAACATGATGTTTTAAAGAATTTTGAGACCGCTTTATATTTTTCGACCGTTTCATTCACCACCGTGGGGTTTGGGAATATTGTGCTGTCGCCTGAATGGCGTTTATTATCCAGTTTCGAAGCCGCCAATGGATTTATCTTATTCGGCTGGAGTACGGCTTTTATTTTTGAAATTATATCTAAACTATACGAAGACGATAAAATCAAAAAAACAGGAAATGAGAGATGACCCTTCAGTCCACTATTGATGCCGCCTGGGAAAACAGACAGCAAATTGCCGCGGGTGACCCGGCCGAAGCCGCGGTGAATCAGGTTTTATCCGATCTGGATGCCGGCAAATTACGCGTCGCCGAAAAGGTAAATGGTACATGGACGGTTCATCAATGGATTAAAAAGGCGGTACTCCTCTCTTTCCGGCTTCAACCGATGACGCCAATATCCGGGGGGCCGGGGGGATCTGTCTGGTGGGATAAGGTCGCCTCTAAATTCGAGGGCTGGACACCGGATCACTTCACTCAGGCCGGTTTTCGCGCGGTGCCAAATTGTATCGTGCGCCGTTCCGCCTTTATCGCGCCCAGCGTTGTCTTGATGCCATCTTTCATTAATGTGGGTGCCTATGTTGGCGAAGGTACCATGATTGATACGTGGTCAACGGTGGGATCCTGCGCCCAGATTGGCAAAAATTGTCACATATCCGGGGGCGTCGGGATTGGCGGCGTGCTGGAGCCCCTTCAGGCCAACCCGGTAATTATTGAGGATAATGTGTTTATTGGGGCGAGATCCGAAGTCGCAGAAGGGGTCATCGTCGAAGAAGGATCGGTGCTATCAATGGGCGTTTTTCTGGGCGCCTCAACTAAAATTATCGACCGGAATAGCGGGGATATTTTTTATGGCCGTGTCCCCGCCTATAGCGTGGTCATCCCCGGCACGTTGCCATCGGCCGGGCGAAGCTTGATGGACGGATCACCCGCACCCGCACTGGCCTGCGCCGTCATCGTCAAGCGCGTGGACGCCAAAACACGTTCCAAAACAGGTATTAATGAGCTTTTACGCGATTAATTCAGGTTTAAATAATGTATAAATAATTTGGATTTTATTTTCATAATTTATTGATTTCTAGGTGGGAAATCGTTATAACCCTCGGAAATCAAGGGTTATGGGTATGCTTGAACGTCCAACATCGGCATTTAACGGGGGCACGGGTTCGCCTGATCGCAATCGGCTTTTTGCGTCGATTGATCAGCTGATGGAGGCGCTTAATTTTGAATCTACACGCGCGTCTTTGACCCGCGACAACGAACTTAAAGCCCACCATGCTTTCAAAGATTTTTTAGATGAGAATCGCTTTTTTCTAGCCGCCAAAAGTCTGGAAGTTTTGCTAGATGAAGAAAAATTTGGTGACCATGCCTTTCGCCGGGATAAAGAAACACCGAACTGGTATCACGAACTTCGGCAAATTCTGACCTTTATGGCCTTAGTGCGAAGCGAAACTCTCTCCTTAGAGGATCTCGCCCCTTATGGCAGCATGGATGTCATGCTGGCGGCAATTTTACGTCATGACAGTTTAGAAGATTTTGCCAAAACGCATAAAGAAATCACACAGGCCCTCTATGAGCGTGTTCAAGAATTAGATGAGCAAGGTACTATAAATAGAGCCGAGGTTAAGGTATTAAATAATAAAGTTCCCATGATCGTTGACATCGCTGACCGTATGTCACGAAAAATAGCCGTATTGGATGATAGCGGTTTCCCCCAAAAAGATGTGACGGGTAAATACAAATATGATCGCCGTTTCGACGGGGACATGAACCAATATTTAGGCAACCTGATCGCGCATCCCTTGGCGGGCTTGGCAAAATATCTTGATTCCATCGAAGGAACCTCGACCCCCACGCGCATTGATAGCTTCAGCCCAGCTCATCTGGATCAACGACGTGATTATGCCGATGAACGACGTCAGTTATTCGGTCGCACGGCCACAGATGGCCTTTTAATGAAAGCATTTCCTGTTTTTAAAAAATCCATCAAGGCAGTCGATGCCTTGTTGGGGGTTAATCTGGTCATCTTGGAAACGCTGAATTATTATCAAAGAAATCCTATCAATAAACCAGCTAACGCCCCCGCTATCGACATCGCGCGTTACATGAAAAAAGACAAACTTAAGCCCTTTCAACATATTCCTCCGGCATTCCGGGCAGATTGTATTTTTCTGGAACGTCTGCACGAAACATCTGAGGCTTATTTATCTAAGGACGACAGGTGGTTTCGTGATTTTCTCTACTGTGCCATTCTTCCCGCCGTTAAACCGTATCAGGAATATTACCCAGAAAGACTCTTGCCAAAGGACATAAATTCTCGTCAAATCGGGATATGTCATCAGCCCTAGATCCCGTCATCCTAACCCAAGAACAGATCCGGTTTGAATCCGTTACCCCCCATGACAGAGGGGCGCAGGCATATTTCAAAGCCTATCTTCAGAAAATGGGATTCACGATCTATGATCTTCCCTTTGAAGGTAACGGCGGCACTTATTCTGTTCAAAATTTCTTTGCCCGCCTTGGTACCTCGCCCCCCCACATATGTTATGCCGGGCATACCGATGTTGTCCCGGCGGGGGATATAAACGGCTGGACACACCCTCCGTTTGGGGGAAACATCTCTAATGGTAAAATCTATGGCCGGGGAGCGTCTGACATGAAAGGCGGAAATTGCGCCTTTTTAGCCGCGGTTTCCCGATATTTAACCCAGAACACACCGCCAGGATCTATCAGTTTTCTGATCACCGGTGACGAAGAAGCTGAATCCGTCAACGGCACTGTGCGTGTATTAGAATGGATGTCACATCACGGACATATCCCGGATGTGTGTTTGG
>CAZZGO010000088.1:0-5908 GCA_964654245.1 uncultured Pseudobdellovibrionaceae bacterium
GCGCAGAATATACAGCAATGGCAAGAGATAGATGCGGCATGGAGGCGGGTAGCTATTCTTAAGGATGGAATTCAGATAGATTGGTCAGCCTTCCTGTGTGATAATCCTGATCTGGTGTCACCTTCACAATGGGCAAAACTTAAAGAAGTGACTAGGTAGCGTATGACAGAAAAACCGTTAGAGGCATCAAGCCTTGATAAAGCCGGCACGCAATACTGGGATAAGACATGGAAAAATGTTCCCATGCCATCTCCTTTTGATCCTGAGCTTCCGTCGCTAGATGACACATTCAATATGCGTATTCATGCCGTTTTTGAACATATATTTAACCTTCAACCGGTTGAGACCGTACTAGAGATCGGGTGTGCCTATTCCATCTGGCCAAGATATCTTCGTGACACTCAAGGCATAGAAGCCGATGGTATAGATTATTCACGGATTGGATGTCTGCGTACACGTGCCATGTGGGAAGAAATGGGTTTGAAGGGCGCGGTGCATGAAGCAGACATTTTTAATCCTCCGGAAACGCTTTTGGATATGTATGATCTGGTTACCTCTTTTGGGGTGATGGAGCATTTTGAAGACACATCTTTAGCTTTGAGTCAGGCGGGGAAATTTTTAAAGCCCGGCGGATTGATCTTAACTTCTATCCCGAACTTGTCAGGCTTTTTGGGTTCTGTGCAACGCGGGTTAGATAAAGAAATTTACGATATCCATATTCCGCTAAACCGAGAGCAAATCACCCAGGCACATGAAACTGCCGGTTTTGAGATTCTGGATTCGAGATATTTGATGTCCTGCAACTTTACGCTTTTACGCGCGCCAAAGTGGGAAAAATCATGGAAAGGTAAAATACTTTCCCGGATGTTATCGGTACCCACAAAACTGATTTGGCTTTTAGAATCAGAATGGCGTCAGTTACCAGTTTCCCAGTTATTCTCCCCCTATATTTTAGTGTTGGCACGAAAAAAATGACATGTAACATTGATCCGTCTTTGCGTATTGCGGTCATAGGGCTGGGGTATGTGGGGCTTCCTCTGGCGCTCGTGTTGGCGCGTCATTTTAAAGTGACAGGTTTTGATATCAATCCTGGCCGTATTGGCGAATTGTCAAAAAATATCGATAAAAACGGAGAAACCTCCTCACAGGAATTAGCCTCTTCTTTGTGGTGTTTAACACATCAGGTAGAGGAAATCGGCGATCAGGATATTTTTATTGTTACCGTTCCTACCCCTGTTACGCCAGAAAATGTACCAGATCTATCGTTGGTCATTTCGGCCAGTGAAATGGTGGGGCGTTTGTTAAAAAAAGGGAATATTGTTGTCTTTGAAAGTACCGTATACCCGGGTGTGACCGAGGATGTATGTGGTTCTGTGCTAGAAAAAATATCGGGACTGCAAAGTGGTAAAGATTTTTATCTGGGATACTCCCCTGAACGTATCAATCCCGGGGATCAGGTTCATACCGTTGATAAAATCACCAAAGTTGTCGCCGGGCAAACTGAACAGGTGACAGAATGGCTAGCGGAGATATATGGCCGTATCAATGGCGGTAATATTTTTAAGGCAAAATCAATTAAAACTGCCGAAGCGTCAAAAGTAATCGAAAATGCCCAGCGTGATATCAATGTGGCGTTTATGAATGAAATCACCCAGATTTTAAATGCCATGGATGTATCTATTCATGATGTATTATCCGCCGCACGCACGAAATGGAATTTTCTGCCCTTTCGCCCGGGTTTAGTCGGCGGACATTGCATTGGTGTTGATCCTTATTATCTGGCGCATTGTGCGGAAAGTCTGGGGCATGATCCACAGGTTATTTTATCTGGACGCCGTATTAATGACGGGATGGGGACATATCTGGCTTCGCGCTTGATGTCGAGAATGGGCGAAGATGCCGGAAGAATTCTTGTCCTTGGCTTTACCTTTAAGGAAAATATCAGCGACATCCGAAATACCAAAGTTGCAGATATGGTGCAGAGCTTGAAAGCGGCGGGGCACGCGGTGGATATTTATGACCCGCATGTTCACAGCGAAGAAATCATGGCGCATTACGGCCTAAGCCTGCTGGATCATATCCCCCCAGAAAAAAACAGATATGATGCGGTTATTCTTTCCGTCTGCCATACTGATTTCATCGAGCAGGGATGTCAGCCATTTTCCGGGCTTGTGAAGCCGGGCGGCATCCTTTATGATATTCACGGTGTGTGGAAAGAAATGTCACACCCGCGATCCTATCACTATCTGACCCTTTAGTTCTATCCGACGACTTCCGATGTCAACCATTCGCCAATCCAGCAGTACGAATACATACAGCCTCAAGAATTTTAGTGTTCTTTTGGTTGAAGATTATGAATTTTTACAGCAATTAATCACGGGAATGCTCCGTGCTTTTGGGGTGGGTAATATCATTGTCTGTTCCGGCGCGGACGAAGCCAAGGGTCTTTTGTCGGTGATGGCATCATCAAAATCTGCGGACATGCGCATGGTCGATATCGTTTTGACGGATTGGATGATGCCCGAGGGATCAGGGGAAGATTTAATAAAATGGATTCGAAATCACGCGAATGACCGCGTGAAATTTCTGCCAACCATTCTCGTGAGTGCCTTCACGAGCGAAGATATTGTCAAAATCGCCCGGGACATGGGGGCAAATGAGGCGCTGGTAAAACCTGTATCGGGGGAAAAACTGGCAAAACGGATTTTGTCTGTCATTGATTTGCCGCGCCCTTATATCAAATCGCCCGAATATTTTGGCCCTGATCGGCGGCGCAAGGAACTTCCATGGAAAAAAGAAGAACGGCGTATCATGACGCCAGAAAAGATGAAGGTGATACATGAAAAGCTCTGAGGATATGGAACCCGAAGTTGAAGTGGTACACAAGCTGAACCGTCTGAAGATCAAGGCAGGCGGTGGCCTGACCGATGGCCCGGGCAAGCTGGATGCCGGATCCGTTGAGCGTGCCAATACGGTGGTTCAAAACATGTCGTCTTTATACCCCAGAGAGATTAAAAATATGTTGGCGGCACTTGATAAAGAGTGGGAGGCGATTAAAACATCTGACGATAAGGATCGCGCCAAAAAGGTCAAAAAAATGTCGAATACCGCCAATCAGGTGAAAGATTTGGCCGGCACATTCGGGTACACGTTGATGGAATATTTTGGAGCGTCTCTGCGTGATTATATTCTGAAGACCGACTTAAGCCTGAAGGAGCAATATACCATCGTTCAGGCGCATATTGATGTGATGGGCGTGGCGTACCGGGAAAATTTAAAGAATGACGATGGTGGTGCGCTGGGCGAAGAGCTCAAGAAAATGGTCAGCACTGCCATTGAAAAATATAGCTGACGTTCCTTTATTTTCATAAAATATACTTTTCCATTCTTTCTCAATAGGTTATCATTTCGTTAATGATTCTTTGCGATGCTCTATGACGGGGTTTTTTTAGGGGTTTTATTCAGATGACGAAACAATCAACCAACCACATCATGATGCTGGAGCCTGTGGATTTTCATGAAAATCCACAGACCCGGGATACGAACGCGTATCAGCATACGGATAAAAAATCTGAATCAGAAATCAACGCGCAGGCCGTTAAGGAATTCAGAGCGTTCAGAGATACGCTGGTCGATCATGGGGTCGTTGTGACAACGGTCAAGGGGCAGAAAGGATGCCCGGATGATATTTTTTGCAATAACATTGTGTCCACGCATGATCAGCGGCGGATGGTGATCTACCCCATGTTGGCTGAAAACAGAGCCAAGGAACGCCGGGTAGATATTCTGGATGTGATCCGTAAATCTTATACGGATGTCATGGATTTTTCGGCGCACCGTCAACATGGCAAAGCGCTGGAGAGTACGGGCGCGCTATGTATGGACCGGGTGAATAAAATTGCCTATATGTCGCGCTCAGCGCGGAGCGATGAAGATATCGCCAAGCTTTGGTGTAAAACAATGGGATATACATTGATCCCCTTTGATACAAAACATAAAGGAAAATCCGTCTATCATACGGATGTCATGATGTGGATTGGGACGGCTGTGGCCGGCATCTGCCCAGACGTTGTGGCGGATAAATCTGTTGTGCAATCCTTGCGCAAGCATCACGAAGTGATTGAATTTTCTGCCGATCAGATGGAAGCCTTCTGCGGGAATGCGCTGGAGGTGATCGGCACAGAAGGACACCGCATGCTGGTGATGTCGTCTGCGGGTGCCAAGACCTTAACGTCCGCCCAGAAAAAGTTTTTAGGCCAGCATTTCAAAACCATCATCGAAGCTGATATCCCCACCATAGAATATTATGGTGGCGGTTCGGCGCGGTGCATGTTGCTGGAGCTCTTTTAAAAAAATCACGCTGTATCAAGCCAGAGAAAAACGACCTATTTATTGTGCCGTCCAGCCGCCGTCTATGGGGATCATCGTGCCGGTGATATTATCGGCAGAATCCGAACATAAAAAGACGCATAGCGCCCCAATTTGTTCCACGGTGGTGAATTTTTTGGTGGGTTGAGCCCCCAGAATAACATTCTTAATGACCTCTTCTTCGCTCAGGCCGCGTGCTTGTGCTGTCTGCGCGATTTGATTATCAACAAGCGCTGTTTTCACGTATCCGGGACAAATGGCATTACAGGTGATATTATGCTGCGCCAATTCCAGTGCGATAGACTTTGTGAAACCGGCCATGCCGTGCTTGGCGGCGACATAAGCCGATTTATAAGGCGATGCCACCAGCGCGTGGGCACTGGCCAAATTAATGATCCGCCCGCCACCCCCTGATCTCATATAAGGCACCGCCGTGCGGGTGGTATGAAATGCCGATGACAGGTTGATCGCCAGAATGGCATCCCATTTTTCAACGGGAAAATCTTCGACCGGTGAGACAAACTGAATGCCGGCATTGTTAACAAGAATATCAACGCGTCCCCAATTCTGGTGGGTTTTATGCACCATCTGGGCAATCTGTTCTGGCTGGGTCATATCGGCGGGGTCATAGACCACTTTTGATCCGGAAAAGGCGGACAGGTTCTGGCATTCTTTTTCAATTTGTACCGGGTCACCCAGACCGTTCAGGACAATATGCGCCCCTGCCTTGGCCAATGATTTGGCAATCGCCAGACCAATGCCGCTGGTGGATCCTGTGATAATCGCTGTTTTGTCTTTGAGCATGTCTTAGAATATCAGACTAAGCCATGAGATCAAGCTGGGTTCCCCGGTAAGGGCGGGTTGTTTGTATGTTTGCGCCAGGCGATATTCCCCCCCGAGAGGATAAAGGGATCCAGACTGATCACGTTAGGATCGATCGTCACTTGTGTTTCCCCGCCTTCGTCGGTGAAGATTTGTGTCCGGCGAAATGTGCCCGTATCTTGGCGTTCCAGAATATCCTCAAGCCGGGTGATCGTCCCTGAGACATTCTGTTGAAGCAAACTCCGCCGGGCACCTTTATCTGTTACCGCAAGATCTTCGATACGGGTGAAGGTACGCCCATCGGCGCGTTCGAATGTTTGCGTTTTGCGAAATCCTTGAGGGCGGGTTTCAATCGTTTCAGAGACCAATCGTGTTTGCCCGGCGCCCGCGCGGGAGACCGCATCCCGAACCACCACATCACGGGAGATCGACGTGCTATCGGCCGGAGCATCCACGCGCTGTACACTTTTATCCTCTACGGGCAGGCGTGGCCCAAGAGATAACGACGTGCCCTGTGCGCGTGCTTGCCGTGAAATGAACGAAGCATAACCGCTTATATCCATCGGTTTTGCGATTCCTTATACAGGGGTGATATGAATTAAAATACGTCTTAACGCAAAGCAAACGCCGTATCAATCTGGAACTTCCAGATGAACTTAAGGCCGTCAAGCATTCAACACATGCTTTAGGGCGTTGCAATTTTGGCCATTAAGATCTG
>CAZZGO010000089.1:0-5753 GCA_964654245.1 uncultured Pseudobdellovibrionaceae bacterium
GTGAGATTGACGATGTCGCGGCGTTCGAAGATAACGCCACGCGTCATTCTACCTTGTTCCCACGGTTGGCGGGGCCGACCTCAACTTCCTTTAGCCATATTTTCGGCGGCGGATATTCCGCTGGGTATTACAGTTATAAATGGGCAGAAGTATTGGACGCTGATACGTTTGAGGCATTTGTACAAGCCGGGCTGTATGACCGGGCGACCGCCAAAGCCTATCAGACCGAGGTTTTGTCCAAGGGGGGGAGCGAAGATCCAGCACTTCTGTACCGGCGATTTCGCGGGCGGGATGCCGACCCGGATGCCCTGCTTCGCCGAGAAGGGCTAGCGGCATAGGCTAAGCAATTGATTTTGAATAAAAAAACGAGGTGCCAGAATGTTTCCGGTCACCCCGTTCTCACACACACTCTTTATTTTATCCGTTCACAGGCCATATTAAGGTCAGGATGGGGAGATCACATGACCTCTAGGTCCCGATAACTTATGATAAATTAAAGCTTATGATGGACATTTAATAAGTTTTATGGTGAAGTCAATAAAAATTATGAAGAAAAAGTTACTTTTTTAGTTGCAGTGAGTCTTAATATATTATAGAAAACCTAAACGATAAGAAACGGTATCCCCCGTTTGATGTCTTGAGGTACAGTAAAAAAGCATGAGTATCACTATTGCGCAGATACGCGGTGCCCGCGGCATATTGAACTGGAGTCAGCAAGACCTGTCCCAGCGCACGGGTATTTCTGCGACCTCCATCGGCAGTATTGAAAATGGTCTCACCACACCGCGCGCGTCAACGCTTGAGACGATACGTTCGACGTTTGAGCGCAATGGAATAGAGTTTTTGGGACTAGAAGGTGTTCGAATTCAAAATAACTACATTCAAACCTTGACTGGACAAACCGGGTTTCGTCAGTTCATGGATGATTTGTATGAAACCGCCAGAACAGTGGGCGGTGAAATAGTTTTATTCAATGCCAACCCAGTGAACTGGCATAAATGGCTGGGTGAAGAATGGTTTAATAATCATTCAAAAAGAATGAGAGAGCTTGGCGATAAAATCACTGTTCGAATTACTTCCAAGATGGGTGAACATAATTTTATCTCCAGAGACTTTGCACAGTACAGATGGTTTCCGGACGATCTTTTGACAGACCGTGCGCTTTATGCTTATGGCGACAACCTTGCCTTCGTGAATTTTGAAGATAACGAAGTATCCGTGATTGTTCTCAAGCAAGCTGATTTTGCAAACGTGTTCCGCGTTCTATTTAATATCGCCTGGCACAATGTTGCGATGCTTCCTGATGCATCCTCCCCAGCCGTCAATAAAAAGAGCAAGAGTTAAGATGACGACTGAATCCAAAAAGAAAGTCGCGATTTTTTTAGGTAATGACATCACGTCGTGCATTGTCTTTAACCGGATTATTCCTGAGTTAACGAGTAGAGGCTACGAACCTTTGCTAGTGCTTCCTGCGCATGGTTCTAGCAAGAAAGCCATGTTACCCCAGACACAGGAATTAGCCTTTGTAGAAAGAAAACTTTTGAATGAGGTTTATGCCCCCTTCTTAAAGGCAAACGGTTTCCCGGAAAAAGCATCAGCTACGACCATCATGCCTCCTGAAATGCTGGCGTTGTTTCGTGGGTATGAGGTGATGTACGAAGGTTATAACGGGAGCCGGACATCCTCTATTAAAGATGTGAATTCGCCCGATTTTATTGAGAAATTAAGGCAAGATAAAGATATCGTTGGGGCGTTCTCCATTCGTTGTTTTCAAATTTTCAAACAACCTATTATTGATATGTTGGCAGAAAAAGATGCCTTTTTCATTAATTTTCATCCGGGTGTTCTGCCATGGCTTAAGGGTGTTATGACATCTTATTGGGCGCAACTTTTAGATCCCGCCCCCCATGGTTGGGAAGCACCTAGATTTGGATGCACAGCACATGCCGTGACTGTGGGTATTGATGAAGGTCCTGTTATCGCCGTTAAGTCTAGAGATTTCCAAAAAGGGCAAACCGGACTCTCAGCAACCATTGAATCTGCCAGCATGTTTGTTAAGCTGGCCTCTGAAATCCTAGACTCTCACGTGGCGGGTGAAAATATATCTGGTACACCGCAAAACAAAGGACAGGGCGGTTACTATAGTTACTTTACAGCAGATGATTATCGGGAATGGAAAGTTAAAGAGCTTCCCCCTTTCTTTAGAAAAGATGAAATCATTGGAAGTTATGTGTCTATGTTAGGGGACGAAGCATCTTCTGAAATGAAATGTAAGCTCAAAAAACAATTAGAATCTGCTTTTTCAAAACATCAGAAATCTCTGGTACATTCTTATCTCCCTGCCGCCGAAGGCACCCCGTCGAGCGCGACTTCGTTACCTGTTATTGCTCAGACGCCTGATATTCGGGCACGGCTTGTAGTCTAACGACCCGCTCATATCAGGATAAGGCATGCAGGATAATTTATCCCGGATAGAAGAACCGAGTGAAGAAGCCGAAGTTCTTTTGAAATATCTTGATCCCGTCTCGCGTATCTTGCAGTTAAATTTTGGATACGGGAATGATTTAAAATATTTTCTCAGGCAAGGTCATACGATCGCTGGAATAGAGACATCTATTGATCGTTTTTCAGAGGTGGCAAAAGAACTAGGTTCTTATATCGAAGCAGGTCATGCAACACTAGCAGTTGGTCAGTATAATCGCATTGGTTTTTCTAATCATTCCATGGACGGGGTTTTGTATAAAAACTCATCGGGTCTTTTACTTGATAGGAGCCTGGGGCGGGCATTTGCGTCTTATGCCGCGAGGGTTCTTAAGCCAAGTGGTCATCTGGTTATTTGCCTTTCCGATCTAAATCGGGATAGGGATATTTTTGCTAATCACTTTGATACCATTGATTTAAAGAAATCACAAAAAATAGAATCTCAAAAGAATCCTGTTCCTAGTTATTTTACGATTATGGTGGCAAAGCGTAAGTCGTCCGATCTGTCTTTAGACTTGGGTTAATTTTTATCATCTATCTCTCTTTTTTCTAAAACTTCAGGTACACTCTGTGTTATGGACAGAGTGGCAGAAAAAGCTGTGGTTGCCATAGACCGGGTTCCCCCGTTTGAAGTATATGGCCGCGTGACCAAAATCTTGGGGTTGTTGGTGGAGATGACGGGCTTTGGCGAAAACCTGTCCATCGGATCGATGGTACATTTACGCCCCCCTAAAACAGGCCGAGATATTCCGTGTGAAGTGGTCGGGTTTCGAGACTCTCAAGCGCTGTTGTTACCTTTTGGAACTCTCGAAGGTGTGGGCTTGGGATGCCCGGCCATTATTCAGCAAACGGCACCCGTTATTTTTCCGGATGAACGGTGGCTTGGCCGGGTGATTAATGCGCTGGCGGAACCGATAGATGGCAAAGGCCCGTTATCTCGCGGTGGCCACCCGATGCCCTTACGCAATAAAGCCCCAGAGCCCCATGCGCGTCAACGTATGGGGGAAAAATTGGATCTGGGCGTTCGTGCCGTGAACACATTTTTGTCCACCTGCCGGGGACAGCGCATGGGCATTTTTTCCGGCTCTGGTGTTGGAAAGTCTGTCTTGCTCTCGATGATGGCGCGGTATACGCAGGCCGACGTGACGGTCATTGGTCTGGTGGGTGAGCGCGGCCGAGAGGTACAGGAATTTTTGGAAGATGATCTGGGGCCAGATGGGCTGGCGCGGTCCGTCGTGATTGTGGCAACGGGGGATGAACCCGCGTTGATGCGCCGTCAGGCGGCCTATACTACTTTGTCCACCGCGGAATATTTCAGGGGGCAGGGAAAAAATGTGCTCTGTTTGATTGATTCCGTGACGCGGTTTGCGATGGCGCAACGCGAAATCGGACTGTCTGCTGGCGAGCCACCGACCTCCAAAGGATATCCGCCAACGACCTTCGGGGAATTGGCGCGGCTTTTGGAGAGGGCAGGACCCGGCGTTCAGGGCGAAGGGAGTATCACGGGAATCTTTACGGTGTTGGTCGAAGGCGACGATACGAACGAGCCCATTTCAGATTCTGTGCGCGGTATTGTCGATGGGCATATCGTGATGGAGCGAAAAATCGCTGAACGTGGACGATTCCCGGCCATTAATGTGTTGAAATCGATTTCCCGAGCCATGCCCAGATGTTTAAGCCCGGAGCAGAATATGCTGGTGACAAAAGCCAAACAATTATTGGGGCGATATGAAGATATGGCAGAGCTCATCCGCCTGGGGGCTTACCGAAAAGGCACAGATCGCGAAGTGGATGAAGCCATTGCCCGCTACCCAAAACTGGAAGCATTTTTATCGCAGTACAAGGACGATACGGATACCATCCATGACTCTTTTGCCAAATTGGCCGCCTGTCTTGATTTGCCGTATACCCCCCAATAACGCCTTAAAAATCTGCCATTGTTTTTCCTTTTTTTGCCCTTGAAATGGTACCATTTGAGTACTAAATCAAGGTGATCTTTCACAAGATCATGTTCAACCGTTTAAAAAAAGGAATGAAATATGCCACTTTTGACGTCACCAATTAGCGGCGAGCCCATGCGCCAAGTCATTCGAAATGGAATTGAAATTGATGTCTGCCCCACGACCGGCGGCATTTGGCTGGACAAGGGAGAGTTGGAAAAATTAATGGCGATGATGCAACAATCCGTTGCTCAGGAACAGGATATGTATTCTCGCCAAGCGTCTCGCCGCCGCGACCATGATGATGACGACGATCATGATGACGATGATGATCGCCGGAGCGGACGCGGTATGTTTGGTTTTGGCCATGACGAACGTCATGACAACGACAGGCATCAGGGGTCAGATGGACGCCGTGGCGCGCGCCGCGAAGGCCCGCTTCAGAATTTCATGGATATGTTCGAATTTTAATCCGGACTTTGTTCATTTTTAAATCGCAGAACCTCTGGCGTATGATAACCTTATCGCCAGAGGTTTTTTTATGGCGACACTTTCATCCCTGATACGTCTTAGAAAACATACGATTGACGAAAAACAAAAAGCACTGGCGGAATTGTACCGTCAGGTTGAAGCGTTTGAGGCAAGAAAAAAATTCTATCAGGATGAAATCAAAAAAGAACGCGAAGTTTTAAACCAGAATCCGATCGTGGAGATGCTGGCCTATTTCGGTTTGTTTCAAAAAGCGGCAGAGCGTGACATTATGCGGATCAATGTCCAACTTCAGAAACTTGAAGCCCGCGTTCGAATTGCACAAGACGATATCCGCGAAGCATTTGCCAATATGAAGCGTGTTGAGATTGTTCAGGAAACCCGCACAGCGCAAGAAAAAGCCGAAGCCGAAGCCAAAGAAACCCGGGAGATGGATGATATCGGGGTCGAAGGATTCCGCCGCCGTGATCAGGAATAATTCAAACGATGCGATCTTTTTGGAACCAAGGAAAAACAATGTTTTTAACGTTTTTGGCCGTCTATGCGGGGGTTCTAGCGTTTCTCTATGTCTTTCAACGAAGTTTGATTTATCATCCTGATTTCAGATCAGGTGCCCCTTATCAGGGGCAGATCACGTATGCGCCTGTATCCGCCGCCACATCGGATGGATTAAGTTTGCGTGGTTTTTTAACCCTACCCAAAACGGGATATGATTGTCTTTTTATCTGGTTTCAGGGCAATGCCGGAACGCCGGACATGCGGCAGGAATTTGCCGAAGCCTATGCCGCGGGCGGTTGCGGTGTTTTGATCACATCTTACCGTGGATATGCCGGAAATAAGGGC
>CAZZGO010000090.1:0-5563 GCA_964654245.1 uncultured Pseudobdellovibrionaceae bacterium
TACATTTATAAAAACACCGTGCATTATGCCGAACATGTGGCGTTGGTAAAGGGGCAGATTGACCCGGAAAAACCCATTTTGGTGCGCATGCATGCGATGAATGTGATGAATGATGTGCTGGGCGGGCAGGACACGCTGGCGACCTCGATGCGGATGATCGCTGACGCTGGGCAGGGTGTGATTGTTTTGATCCGCGAGCCGAACCCGACCAGCCTGTCTCAATCGGTTGTGACCCCTGAAATCAAGACGACCAAACTGCGCGACTATGGGATTGGGGCGCAGATTCTCCTTGATCTGGGGGTTAGAAAAATGGTTCTTCTGTCGAACAGTCCTAAAAATGTGGTGGGGCTGGATGGATATGATCTCCACATCACGGAATTTAAACCAATCTCATGAAACAGGCCACATCCGCTTCTCCTGCCGCTTTGGTGTTTGCTAAGCCGCCCAAAATCTTGATCGTCGAGGCGCGTTTTTATAACGATTTGGCGGATTTGTTGTTGGTGGGCGCGAAGGTCGAACTGGATCAACACGGCGTCACTTATGATGTTGTGACGGTGCCGGGGGCACTCGAGATTCCGGCGGCGGTCATGTTCGCCCAGGGGGCGGGGTATGACGGGTTTGTGGTGTTAGGGTGCGTTATTCGCGGGGAAACCACGCATTATGATGTGGTGGCCGGGGAAAGTAACCGCGCCCTGATGGATATGACGGTGAATTCAGGGATATGTTTGGGGAATGGCATTTTAACCGTGGAGAACGAATCCCAAGCTTTAGACCGGGCAGATCCGGCGCGCCAAAACAAGGGCGGGGGGGCGGCTCGCGCCGCACTGGAGATGATTTTGATCCGTCAAAAATTTAATAAAAAGCTTTAAAAAAATGTCAGAACAGTCTGTAAAAAAATATAAATCTTCAGATATAGCGATGAAACGCTCAGCGCGTCTTTTGGCGGTTCAGGCGATCTATCAATATCTGGAACAAGGGGGCGAGGCCTCAAAGCTGGTGACTGAATTCCTCACCCATCGATCCGGCATGATCGAAGATGGTGAAATCATGGTGTCACCCGATCCCGTTTTATTTAAAACATTGCTGGTCGATGTTATTGCCCGGCACGAAGATATGCATCATCTGGTGGATCAAAACAGATCCGTCAAAGAAGGGGCGGAATTGTCCGCGCTGGAGCCGTTATTGAGAGCTATTCTCCTCTGCGGGGCGACGGAATTAACGGCGCATCTGAAGACGGATTTTCCGATCATTATTTCGGATTATGTAGATATTTCCAAGGCGTTTTATCAAGGCCGGGAGCCGGGGTTGGTGAATGCCGTTCTGGATAGTATCCGCAAAGTGGTCAGAGACTAATCTCGGTCTGCTGCAACTGCGTAAAATTGTATCTAATGCCAAATATTCCTTAACCTTTTCGGCCTAAACTTGATTCTTAAGGGGCGGAACCTATCCTGGTTCGGGCATTTTTACGGGTTTTTGGATGAAAATCGCGATTATCGGTGTATTGGCCGTATTATTACTGGGCGGGGGTGCCGCCGGTGCCTATTTTTATTTTGGCAAACCGGCAGAGGCCGCCTCGACCGAGGCCGCTGAACACGCCAAAGTTGAAAAACCAGCCGAAGGTGAAGAAGGCCATGCCCCGGCCAGCGGGGTTGAATTCGTCAGTCTGGATGCGATTATTCTGCCCATCGTGGATGAACGCGGCGTATCACAAGTGGTCACCTTGGTTATATCTCTTGAGGTGCCGGATGCTGGCGCCGCCGCAGATGCGAGAACCCTGTCCCCCCGTTTAAAAGATGCGATCATTCAAGATATGTATGGCGTCTTAAGCCGCAAGGCGGTCTTGAAGGGCGGCGTTCTTGAGGTTGGAAAAATCAAGGCACGACTGAATGAAATTTCAGTACGCATTCTGGGCAAGGAAAACGTCAACGATGTTCTGCTTCAGGTGGTCAACCAGCGCCGGGTTTAAAAACCCCCCCACCTGTAAATTATTCATAATAAAAATCCCCTCCCTAAAACTCTTCATCCTTTTTTGTGAAGGCTTGCCAGAACACGTTAAATTCGGCATTCTTCCGCCGGTATTTGGGGCGAGGGGATTCGGCCTGATTTAATAATATAAACAATAAGAAAGGTAAGGGTTTACCCATGATGGAACTTTATATCATGATTGCGTGCTGTGTGGTGGCGGCGTTGGTGTTCGGCCAGCTCTGGACTCGCCAGATCATGAATCAGGATGCCGGCAATGCCCGGATGCAGGAAATTGCCGCCGCCATTCAAGAAGGCGCCAAAGCGTATTTAAACCGTCAATATATGACCATCGGGTTGGTGGGTGTGCTGGTGGGGGTTGGTTTATATTTTCTGCTGGGATGGCATGTCGCGGCAGGTTTTGGGATCGGCGCGGTGTTGTCAGGTTTGGCCGGATTTATCGGCATGAATGTGTCGGTTCGCGCGAATGTGCGCACGGCGCAAGCGGCCACAAAAAGCATGACATCGGCTTTGAATGTGTCTTTTAAATCGGGCGCGATCACGGGGATTTTAGTGGTCGGGTTGGGGCTGATGGGGGTGGCAGGCTATTACTACCTGCTCAGCCAGCATTTGGCACTTGATGTCCGTACTTCGCTTGAAGGCCTGATCGGCCTTGGTTTTGGGGCATCATTGATTTCAATTTTTGCGCGTCTGGGCGGCGGTATCTTTACCAAGGGTGCCGATGTGGGGGCTGATCTGGTGGGTAAGGTTGAATCCAACATCCCCGAAGATGATCCGCGTAACCCGGCCGTGATTGCCGATAACGTCGGCGACAACGTCGGTGATTGTGCCGGTATGGCCGCTGATTTGTTTGAAACCTATGCCGTGACGATCGTGGCCACTATGTTGATCGCCGCATCGGCCTTTGCCGCTGATGTGGTGCCGGGCATGATGATGTTGCCGCTGGTGATTGGGGCCTTGTCCATTCTGGGTTCGATTGCCGGGACGTGGTTTGTACGTCTGGGTTCATCTAACAATATCATGGGCGCGCTGTATAAAGGGCTCATCGCCAGTGCGGTGATCTCATTGGTTTTGATCTCCGCGTTCATCTATCAACAAATGGGTATGGATGCCGAATTTGCGCTGGCGGGTGAAAATGCCGGTGTCGTAACGGTGAAAGACTTGTTCTATTGTATTCTGACGGGTCTGGGCGTTACCGCCACGATTGTCTGGATCACGGAATATTATACAGGCACCAACCACCGCCCGGTCAGAAGTGTGGCCAAGGCGTCTGAAACGGGTCACGGCACGAACGTGATTCAGGGTCTGGCGATTTCAATGGAAGCCACGGCGATCCCTGTGATCATCATCTGTGCGGGTATTTTCCTGTCCTTTACCTTTGCAGGTTTGTTCGGGATTGCACTGGCCGCAACGACCATGCTGTCGATGGCCGGGATGGTGGTTGCATTGGATGCCTATGGTCCCGTGACGGACAATGCTGGCGGTATCGCTGAAATGTCGGATATGCCAAAATCCACGCGCGTCACCACCGATGCGCTGGATGCCGTGGGGAACACCACCAAGGCCGTGACCAAAGGCTATGCGATTGGGTCTGCAGGTCTGGCGGCACTTGTGTTGTTTGCGGCCTACACTGAAGAAATCAAACATTACATTCCTGAACTGGCGAATATGACATTCCCGCTTCAGGATCCGTTTGTGGTGATTGGTTTGTTCATCGGCGGGATGTTGCCGTACCTGTTCGGCGCGATGTCCATGACCGCCGTGGGCAGAGCCGCGGCGTCCGTTGTGGTCGAAGTGCGCCGCCAGTTCCGGGATATC
Source organism: uncultured Pseudobdellovibrionaceae bacterium (assembly GCA_964654245.1). Classification (GTDB taxonomy): domain Bacteria; phylum Pseudomonadota; class Alphaproteobacteria; order Micavibrionales; family Micavibrionaceae; genus UWPOB-MICAV1. Next base: position 3,802 of record CAZZGO010000090.1, read on the forward strand.
CCCGGGATCATGGCCGGTACAGCCAAACCTGAATACGGCAAGGCCGTGGATATGCTGACCAAGGCGGCCATCAAGGAAATGATTGTGCCCTCACTCCTGCCGGTTCTGGCGCCGATTGTGTTGTTCACCGTGGTTTATTTCCTTGGCGGGATGACGGCGGCGTTTCAATCACTGGGTGCCTTGCTGATGGGGACAATTGTCACGGGTCTTTTCGTGGCTTTGTCCATGACAGCCGGCGGCGGTGCGTGGGATAATGCCAAAAAATACATCGAAGATGGCCATCATGGCGGTAAGGGTTCAGATGCCCATAAAGCCGCGGTAACGGGCGACACGGTGGGTGATCCGTACAAGGATACCTCCGGGCCTGCGGTCAACCCGCTCATCAAGATTGCCAATATTGTGGCGATCTTGCTCGTGGCGATTGTGGCCAAATTCCTGATCCCCGGGGCTTAATCCCCTACGTTCATAAAAATGAGAAAAAGCCCCCGGATGGGGGCTTTTTTACAAATTGACAGGATAAGGTACATAAGTTCGAATAATCGAAGGCTCAATACTAGGAGTTTGTTTTATTTCTGTAATGCTGCCGTCAGAATTTATTCGTATACCTAGAATTCCGCCTTCTTCGCGATTTATTTCATACAAACCATTATTTACTAATGTGTAGGTGTGCCCAATTGTTCCATTAGTTAAGGTGTATGGAAGTAATCCCGTAGACAATAATTCATCAAGATTAATTTTCCTGTTTTCCGGAAGGTCAATAAGGACTTTTTCAAATGTATATTGTAATTGTTTTTCTGGTATGGGGTGTAACTCAGAGATTTCAACGCGCTTTTCAACAGCATGGCCTTCTGCCACAAAAAGTACAGAGGGTATTCCATCAGCATTTAACTCTCCTTTGCTAATGGCAATAAAACGGAGATATCCAATTTCCGTTTTATCGATTGGTACGTATGTCACTACATTAAATTTATCCGTGATTTTAGGATTCATAAGTTTTTCCTATGCGTTAATGGTCAAAAAAGCGCATTAAAAAACTGATTTCTTTATATCGGCAGGATTTGAAACCTTGTTTGGTTGTCAATGTTCTGACCACATTTCCTTTTCAGGAGACCACCTTGCCCAAGGAGGCAGGTTGGCAAATATGAAAATATTTTTCTTAATGCTAAAAATTATTTTAATATATTTCAAACATTTTGTCAATTTTTTTATGATATGAGTTTTTGCAGAATGATTTAAAAGTTTAAGATGATGGGGGGCTTTCTGCTAACGGACTTTTTTATTGACGTAAATACGTTGACTTGCCATGTTTTGGTATGAGTTATTGGGACAACCTGCCGCCGGAAGCTAAAATTTATACCTTGTCCGATGAGGGGTTTGATCATTCTTTTCGAAAAGGCGGACGGGCGGCTATTACGTGTTGTCTAGCTTTTAATACAGTCACCGGAGCGATTTTTCCTTATACGGCTTGCAAGAGACCCCCTTTAGAAAAATGCTGGCAAGATGAAGAACCCTGGGTTGCAGATATGACAGGGCATGACATTGTTGAACTGGGTTGTGCCTTGCGTCCTGTGATATACCAACAAGCGCCCGCACTTGTCGATCGTATCCAGACAGCACTGGCCGCTCGGCGTTTAGGTCCCGCGACGGTCATTCCGCTTGTGCGTACGTTTCATTAATCATTTTTTTCATTTTTATAAATAGACCCCTTGAAATTACGGCATAAAAGTGGCATTTAATTCGTACTTTTTATGTACTAATTCGG
>CAZZGO010000091.1:0-5550 GCA_964654245.1 uncultured Pseudobdellovibrionaceae bacterium
ACTGGCCTTCCGGGGGTGTGCTTAACCCCGGCGGCGGGCGCGCATGGCGAACTGGCCGGGATGATGACCATTCGCGCGGCGCATCTTCATAAAGGCCATCATCATAAAACCGTTATATTGGTGCCGGATTCAGCCCATGGCACCAACCCCGCCACCGCCGCCATGTGTGGTTATACCATCCGTACCATTCCAACCCGGGAAACGGGACGCGTGACAGTGTCTGCGTTTAAAGACGCACTGGGAGATGGGCATGACGTGGCCGGGATGATGGTCACAAACCCAAATACATGCGGTTTGTTTGAACGGGATATCCGCGAGATTTCAGATTTACTCCATCGGGCGGGGGGATATTTTTATGGTGATGGGGCCAATTTCAACGCCCTTGTTGGTAAAATCCGCCCCAGCGATCTGGGCGTGGATGTCATGCATATCAATCTTCATAAGACGTTCTCAACACCCCACGGCGGCGGAGGTCCCGGATCAGGGCCTATTTGCTGTACGCCCGAACTCGCGCCCTATATGCCCACACCGATCGTGATGAAAGATCAGGACACATACCGCCTTGAGCGGACGGGGGAACGCCCAACCTCTTGCGGACGATTAAAGGGATTTCACGGACAATTCGGTATGCATGTCCGGGCGTTGTCATACATGATGTCGCACGGAAAAAATGGGTTAAAACGTGTATCTGAAGATGCGGTCATTCACGCCAATTATATTTTATCCCAGTTAAAGGATGATTATCATGTGCCTTATGCGGGGCCGTGCATGCATGAATGTCTGCTGACGGATAAAATTCAAAAAGAAAAAGGCGTGACCACGCTGGATATCGCCAAGACTTTAATTGAATATGGGATGCACCCGATGACGGTTTATTTTCCGTTGGTGGTGCAAGGGGCGATGTTGATTGAGCCGACCGAAACAGAAAGTCAGGCAGAGTTGGATCGGTTTATCCATATCATGAAAATGGTGGCGCAGGATGTTGCCGCCGGGCGAACGGATACGCTTCACACCTATCCCGTTTCTGCCCCGCGCCGCCGCCTGGATGAGGTCAAGGCGGCTAAAGAACCCCTTTTAAGATGGAAGGTATTATAATGCGTTGGCCCATATGCGTTAGTTTAATCGCGGTGATCGGTATCACCGGATGCGTCAGTTCCGGTGAGTTTGGGAATTACCCCAGATCCAAAGTCGCGACCGCCCGAAAAATTTCCTGTCAGGGTGATGCCGGCGCCGAGTTGCGCGGATATTATACGGTCTATTCCCCGTCTGAAATTGGGCTGGCCTTTGGGGATCAGAATTACGCCTTGCGCCGGGAGCGCACGGCCTCAGGCGCAAAATATAAAAATTCATCTGCGATGTTTTGGAACAAAGGGATTGATGGATTATTGGAGATGAAAGATGGGGGCACGTATTCCTGCCGGTTTTTACCCGATGATGCCACATTTGAAGACGTATCGGATGATATGAACCCAGCGCCGCCCGCCGCAGTTGAATATGCGCCTGTGAGCCTGCCCACACCGAATGCGCCGATCACCCAAGCCCCAGCGGGTGGCATGGTGCCAATCCCGCCACAAAAACCAACGACGCCAGCCTATTCGGTGCCGGCTACGTCGGTTCCGGATAGCAACATTCCGCGGCCACCCGTTAAGCCCAGACCTGTTTATTGAGTGATGTGAAGATATAATTTTTCGCCGAGCGACAATACGATATCAAAGACGATCAAAATCACGATATACCATTCCACATTCAAGGTTCGGCGATCTTGAAGTAATCCCAGCATCGTCTCCGCCGTGCGGTAGATTAATTCCAGTTTTTCCTTGAGCGCGACATGTCGTTCCTTGATTTCATATTCATCTTCAAGGCGGGCATAAAAACGTTCGAGTTCATAGGGCTTATCCCAGAGCAGATCCGGTTTATCGTCCACTTCGACCTGCCCCACCATTCGGCGCTGAATGGATAACGTCGTGCCGATATGTTTAAGCAAATCCCGCGCCCGCTTGCCGCCCGGGTATCCCCGTGCCTGCATGTCGGCGGATACGGGTTCAATCCGGTCGAATGTGTCGGCAATCTGCGCTTCGTAGAAAGAGAGCGCAATGCTTTTAGCCAACACATCTGCAATAATCTGGATACGTTCCATATCCAGAACGCGAATGCGTATGCCATCATGCAAAATCGCCTCATCCTCTTCGGGGCTGACGATGATCGCCGTATTTTCGGTTTCAACTTTGGTGTGCGGCTCCACCACATACTCATTCAGAGTAGATAGAAAATTGGCTTGTTCCAGTCCTTTCACGCCAAACAGTACGGCAACACCATACCGAAACAAGACAGCGCACCCGTGTTCGCCCACCTCGATCACCAGCGGGCTTTCGGCCAGGCGCGGCACTTGGCGCAGAGACTTGATATTCAGACGCTGGCCGACCAATACGGCATGGGCATCCACACGGGATTTTCCGTGAAACAATTTAAAAGAAGGGGCGTTTGTCATGTGTGCTTGATCCTATCCCATATCCGGACAGGCGTCTATCGTTCGCATGATATCGATGGGGATGAGCGCGTGTTTTAAGTATTTTGAGCATGACAGGACGGCCTATTCTGTCAGAGTACGGCATATGATGTGGATGCGTCTTTTTTGCCTGATGGGGTGGCTGTGTGTGTTATCCGGTTGTGGTACCGATGAACAGATACGCGCCTCCATGACCCCCGAACCGCAAGAAATATCAGACCCATCGGATTCTGTGTTGAAAGATACGATTTCTCAACGTCTCAAAGGGCAGAACGCCCCTCTTCAATCCCAATATGATTTCGCCCGTATTGATTTAAACGGGGATGGACGGCGCGATGCGCTAGTGCTGTACCGCCTGCCCCATACCTATTGGTGCGGGTGGAGTGGATGTCAGCTCAGCATTTTCCGGGCGGAGGAAAACGGATTCACCTTCGTCAACGATATCCCCGGCATACGGGGGCCTTTGGTCATCAGTTCACAAACATCCGAAGGCTGGCGGGATATCATTACCGAGCTTTCGGGAACCCCGCTCTATAACCGGCGGGTAACATTGGCGTTTTCAGGATCAACCTATCCGTCAACCCCGATGAATGCCCCCTCTGCCCCCTACCGTGTCTTAAGCGATGTGCCGGGCATTCGGGTGTTTCAATAATCCGCTAAGCGCGTTTTTTCAATCCGGTCAGAAACCGGGATAAGGGCACCGCGTGGGCGGCGGCCTTTTTTTGCCAGACATCTGATTCAATCACAATTTCCTGAATGTCCTTCACACTGTTTTTCAATGCCAACTGAGAGTCTGAATGCTGATGAATCTGGGAGAGCATGGATAAAATCGCTTGTTCCTGTTTTTGAAAATCTCCATCCGACCAACAGAGAAGCCGTGCCAGCGCAAAAAAATCCCGTTGATCGACCGGTTGAGTGATCTGTTCAAACATCTGATACACATTTTGCGGGGCTTTTAGATCCCGGTTGAGTTGATCACTCTGCCCGGGGCTCATCGGGACATCTTGCGTATACTCGCGGATAAAACTCACTTCATGGGGGGTGATGACCCCGTCGGCATGAACCATAGCCACAATCGTCCGCCACATGGCAAACCGGCTGGGGGAGAGGGGGAATATCTCTGTCATCTTCAAAACTGTACCCCAAAGAGGTTAAAAGACAAAAAATATTGCCTTCAGGACGCGTTAGCCTATAATAGAACAAAACAAGAACAATTTTAAGGTATCACATGACACTGACCCCGCCGGAACATCAGGGGCTTCGCTGGCTTTTTCTCGACCTCAACAGCTATTTTGCCCGTGTTGAGCAAAATGAATGCCCCGAACTGCGCGGGCGTCCCGTGGCGGTGGTGCCGATGATGACCGATTCAACCTGTGCGATTGCCGCCTCGCCTGAGGCTAAATTATACGGCATTAAAACGGGCACACCGATTTACGATGCCAAAAAACTCTGCCCCGCCCTCACCTGTGTTTTGGCGCGGCATGATGTCTATGTTGATTACCACCACCGCATCCTCAAGGCGGTGGATCGTATCCTGCCGGTACACAAAATATGGTCAGTGGATGAGTTTGACTGTGAATTACTGGGTCAACAGCGTCATTTCGATACGGCTATTCTTATCGCTCAGCAGATCAAACAGGCGCTTCGGCGCGAGGTGGGCCCCTGCATCACTTGCTCCATTGGTATTGCGCCAACTTCGTTTCTGGCCAAAATCGGTACCGAGATCCAGAAGAAAGACGGCCTGACCGTGATCCGCCCGGAAGACTTGCCGGGGGTTTTACTCCCCCTCAAGCTGACGGACCTGCCGGGGATCAATGTACGGATGGAAGAACGTCTGCGCCGCGGCGGGGTCAAAACGGTTCATGGTTTATGGCACATCTCCCCCAAGCAGGCGCGCGCCCTTTGGGGGAGCGTTCAGGGGGAGCGTTTCTGGTACTGGCTTCATGGATATGATGTCCCCGTGCCGGAAACATCACGCTCGATGATCGGCCACTCCCGGGTGCTTGACCCGGATTTGCGCTACCCGGAAAAAGCGCGGGAGATGACGCGGCATTTACTAACCAAAGCCACAACCCGGCTTCGGCGACAAAAATTTTACGCCACACAGCTGTACGTGTCGGCACGGTTTCTCGATGGCCGAAAATGGGCAACGGAACATCAATTTCCCGCGGCGCAGGATATCTTCACGTTTGTTGAACATCTCGACCAAGCGTGGGCAGAGATAAATACCCGAATCTCGCCGTCCCCATCCCGTCCCTTTTTTAAAAAAGTGGCCGTTATCCTTCATGGGTTGACCCGGGAAGGCGGCATAACGGGCGATCTGTTTCAAACCGAAACCCCAGAAGGCAAAACCCGGCAGGAAAAACGCGCCCGCCTTTCCGCCGCCCTCGACACGCTTCAGGATAAATATCAACGCGAGACAGTCTGGCTAGGAGCGCGTCCGACAACACAGGCCGGGCATGTCGGCACCAAAATCGCCTTCTCCCGCGTTCCGGACCCGGAAGAATTCTGGAATTGATCACGCCTCGTTAATAAGCCTATCTAACAGGCTCACACCCCGACACGGTAATACGCCGATTTTGGGCATGATCTGTCTCGGTTGCTCCTCTCGTGATGAGTTGGCTCCCCCCACGACCAATGGTTTCAATGGGTATTGAAATCTGAAAGTTCCGCTGAAGATAAGTTGCCACAGCCTGCGCCCTTTGTTCAGACAGCCTTTGATTAAAAGAAACGGAACCGCGAATATCCGTATGTCCTTCAACAACCAATTTCTGACAAGCTCGGGGATTATCCTGAAGAAATTTACCAAGTATATCCAAGTTAGTCGTAAACCCTGAAGTAAAGTTGGTTTCTCCCCTAGGAAAAGCTTCTCTGAAGCGCTGATCATCAAACACAAATCTTCCCGTTTGACGAAAGGAATCAGCAATTTCACGTGTGTCTAATGTGGGCGGGATAATGGTTACGCGCGTCCCAGGTAATTCTGGTTCTTTTATAACAGAGTCTTTATTGCTTCCTATAATTGCAACAGCAAGTACCCCGGCTAC
>CAZZGO010000092.1:0-3695 GCA_964654245.1 uncultured Pseudobdellovibrionaceae bacterium
ATCTTACCAATCGTGGCATTCAAATCCGCCCGTTTGACCACCATGTCCACCATGCCGTGATCCAGCAGATATTCTGCTGTCTGGAATTCTTTGGGCAAGGTTTCGCGCACGGTTTCTTCGATTACCCGGCGTCCGGCAAACCCGATCATGGCACCCGGTTCTGAAATGTGAATATCGCCCACCATGGCAAAAGAGGCGCTGACGCCCCCGGTGGTTGGATTCGTTAAGAGCACGATATACGGAAGCCCCTGTTCCTTGACCATATCGACCGCAATAATGGTGCGCGGCATTTGCATCAGGGACAACGCCCCTTCTTGCATACGCGCCCCGCCCGAGGCCGGCACAACAATCAAGGCCGCATGATCCTTGATGGCGGTTTCTGCGGCCTTTACAAGACCTTCACCAACCCCCGTACCCATCGATCCGCCCATAAACGAAAAATCAAAGGCCGCAACAACGGCCATCTGACCACCGATTCTACCCCGGCCAATCATCAAGGCGTCATTTTCCTTGGTCTTGGCCTGAGATTCCTTCAAGCGATCGGCATAGCGTTTTTTATCTTTGAATTTGAGTGGATCCACCGGAACCGCCGGAAGCGGGATTTTGTCATACCGACCGTCATCAAACAGGATTTCCAAACGTTGTTTGACGTGAATGCCCATATGGTGGCCACAATGATAACAGACATTCAAATTAGCCTTAAGTTCCTTATGGAACAACATGCCCTCACAGGCCTCACATTTCTGCCAGAGATTATCCGGAACATCCTTTTGTTCCCCGACGATCGAGCGGATTCGCGGACGAATAAAATTTGAAAGCCAGTTCATGTTGTGACGATCCCTTTATGTCTGTGGGGCATATGTACCCGAACCCATGTCGTTTGAGCAAAGAAATTATTATTTATTTTCATAATTAATATAACCTATGCGCTCATCGCTGATTTTAAGGTACGAACTTGGGCACCTACCCGCTGTGCCAGATCTGCCTCTTTTTGATGTTGTTCAATATATTGCACAATCGCCGACCCCACGACCACGCCATCGGCAATGCGGGAAAAGGCTGATACATCGCCCGGGGTTTTAATCCCGAACCCGGCTACAACCGGCAGAGAGGTTAGGGTTTTGATGTGGGCGATATGGGTGGCCACGGTGCTTACATCCGCCGATTTGGTACCGGTCACGCCCGCAATGGATACGTAGTATAGAAAACCACTCGCGTCCCTTAAAATATGGGGCAGGCGCGCGCTATCCGTGGTGGGGGTCATCAGGCGGATCATGTCCAAACCGGCGGCGCGGGCATGGGGTGCTATTTCATGTGATTCTTCCGGCGGCAAATCAACAATAATAAGTCCATCCGCCCCGGCAGAGGCCGCATCCTGCACAAATTTTTGCGGGTTATAGGCTAAAATCGGGTTGAAATATCCCATCAAAATGATCGGTGTATCCTGATTATGGCGCCGAAATTGCTGCACCAGGGACAGCACCTCTTTTAAGCCTGTGCCGTGAGCGAGTGCTCTTAATCCAGCCGATTGAATGGCGGGGCCATCGGCCATGGGGTCGGTAAACGGCATCCCAATTTCAATGATATCCGCCCCGGATGAGGGCAGAGCTGAGAGAATATCCGCGCTGGCGGACAATGTGGGGTCACCTGCCATCACAAAGGTCACCAAGGCTTTTTGTCCCCGGGATTTCAAGGATTCAAATCGCTGTTTAATGCGCTGACTCATCTGTCTGACCTTTGGCTTTTTTAAAATTATATCTTCATGCCCAGTTTATCGGCGACGGTGAAAATATCCTTATCCCCCCGGCCACAGAGATTCATCACCAGAAGATGATCGGGCGGCAAGGTGGGCGCCAGTTTCATGACATGGGCAAACGCATGGGCGGGTTCAAGCGCCGGGATAATCCCTTCAAGTTTGGCCATCATCTGGAAAGCGGCCAAGGCTTCGTCATCTGTGACCGACACATATTGGATTCGGCCTGTATCATGCAAAAACGCATGTTCAGGGCCAATGCCGGGGTAATCAAGCCCGGCGGAAATGGAATGCGCCTCGGTGATTTGCCCATCTTTATTTTGCAGGAAATAGGATTTCATCCCATGCAACACGCCGGGTGTGCCCCCGGTGAGCGACGCCGCATGTTTATCGGTGGTGACGCCATGCCCGCCGGCCTCTACCCCGCACATCTTAACCGATGGGTCATCCAAAAACGGATGAAAAAGACCCATCGCATTAGATCCGCCGCCAATACAGGCGACCAACGTATCGGGCAGGCGGCCTTCTTTTTGCTGCATCTGATCCCGCAATTCTGTGCCGATCACGGATTGAAAGTCCCGCACCATTTCGGGGTAAGGATGGGGGCCTGCGACGGTGCCGATCAGGTAATAGGTGTCATGCACATGGGCGACCCAATGACGCAGAGCCTCGTTCATCGCGTCCTTTAACGTGGCCGAACCCGACGTGACAGGAACAACCTCCGCGCCCAGCAATTTCATGCGGAAGACATTGGGTTTTTGACGCTCAACATCTTCTGCTCCCATAAACACGGTGCAAGGCATATCAAAAAGTGCACAAACGGTGGCGGTCGCCACGCCGTGCTGTCCGGCGCCGGTTTCGGCGATAATTCGGCTTTTGCCCATGCGGCGTGCGACCAGAATTTGACCCAGACAATGATTAATTTTGTGCGCCCCGGTATGGTTGAGTTCATCCCGTTTAAAATAGATTTTGGCTCCCCCCAGGTGCGCCGTGGTGGCCTGCGCGTAGTAAAGCGGGGATGGGCGGCCAATATAATCCGCCGCCAGTTTGTGAAATTCTTCCCAAAAGGCCGGGTCATGTTTGGCCTGTTTCCACGCCTGTTCAACCGATAAGATCAAGGGCATCAAGGTTTCGGCCACATATCGGCCACCATAGGGGCCAAAATGCCCGTTTTCATCGGGCCCCTGACGCAGGGAATTGGCTGGCGGAGAGATATTTTGTTTTTTTAACATGCGCGTTTTTTATAGGAAACAGAGATAAAAGTATATTTTTTTATGTTGACGGTATGACTGAAGAATTCTATAGAAATTATTATGACTATACACAGCAAAAGATTTGCGGGGCCACTTGCTCTGACTTTAGGGCTTATTGACCCTTTTCAGGCACAGGCTCAGGCGCCGTCTCAACAACCTTCTATTCACAGACAAGGAGTAACCGGTATGACAATCGAACGTATGTTTTTAGGTCAGTTAGTTGAGGCATTTGTCCCCAAAAGCCAATTAGGTCAACAGACGATAGACGATATTAAAATGCTTCAGGCGGCCTTGTTGATTGCCCATGAAACGGGCGTGGACAAGGACAAAAAATCCTTTGAACGCATCCGCCCGATGGCAGATGTCCTGAGAGATCTAGAGGTCGCCCAAGTATCGAGCTTGAATGAAATTTATGTGGCGTCCCAAACACGTATCGGTGTTGAAAAATTGCCCCGGGACGTGCCGACATTTGGGGATTTGCTGGCTTCTGCAAAAACCGAGATCAATGGCACTGTATCTGCTGACGCCAAAAACGCGCTTTTGGCTTATCAGGCCGCGGCACGGCTTGAGGCTATTTTGACGCGGGGAGAAACCTTCTTTAAGCCGCGTTATAACGAACAGACCGAGCCAGCCTACCTAGTTGAGGTGCAAAAAGCGGTGGAAGCCAGCCTGCTCGCCCAAGAAAACAA
>CAZZGO010000092.1:3795-5549 GCA_964654245.1 uncultured Pseudobdellovibrionaceae bacterium
TTAACCCCGGCAGGTGGATCTTCGGCGCCTGCCTCCACACCAGAAACACCTAAGCGCGGGGAGAAACCTTCTTTAAGCCGCGTTATAACGAACAGACCGAGCCAGCCACCTAGTTGAGGTGCAAAAAGCGGTGGAAGCCAGCCTGCTCGCCCAAGAAAACAAGGTGGAGATCACTCCCGCAGACAAAGCGGCCTATCGATCTGCCGCTGGCCGCGCCCTTGCGGGTGCTAACCAAGCTTGGCGGACACTCTATGGGCAGGATTTAACCCCGGCAGGTGGATCTTCGGCGCCTGCCTCCACACCAGAAACACCTAAGCCTTAAAGAGATTTGGCCGCCTGAAGAAACGCCTTGATCTTTCCGGGATCCTTCACGCCGCGCGTGGACTCCACCCCGCTGGAGACATCAAGCACGGTGGGGGTGAGAATCCGGCAAGCCTCGGCGATATTATCCACCGTCAGCCCGCCGGCCAGCATCCAGGGCTTTTGGTGGGGATAGTCTTTTAAAATCGTCCAGTCAAAGGTTTGTCCAGTGCCGCCTGACCCCGAAGCTGTTTTTGTGTCAAACAACATCCAGTCGGCGACCCGATCAAAGCAGGCCGCCAATTCCAGATCTTTTTTTGCTGAAATATTGACCACTTTCATAATAGGCAGGCCATAGTCGTCCTTTAATTTATTAATAAAATCAACATCTTCTTCGCCATGAAGTTGTATCATGTCCAAAAATCCTTGCTGCACTGTTTGTTGCAGCAATTCAAGATCCGGATTGACGAAAAGCCCGACACGGCGGACCGAGGGCGGAACATAGCTCGCCAGATAGCGGGCAACATCAGGCGTGACGGCACGGGGAGAGGGGGGATAAAAGACAAACCCAACAAAATCAGCCCCGCCCTCAATCGCGGCGGTGACGCCATGGGGTTCGGTAAGACCGCAGATTTTGACCATGACCATTAGCGGAGAGCCTTGAGAATATCGCGTGCGGCCACTTCAGGGTCTGGGGCACCTGTAATCGGGCGGCCTATCACCAGATGGGTTGCACCGGCCTCAAAGGCCTCTGACGGTGTCATCACGCGCTTTTGATCGCCCTTATCGGCACCTGCAGGCCGAATACCGGGTACCATCAGCACGAAATCATCGCCGCAGGCCGCCCGAAGCCGCTTGATTTCATGGGCAGAGCAGACAACGCCGTCCAAACCAGCTGTCTGGGTCAGGCGTGCGAGACGTTCGACCTGATCTCCGGCTGGGATGCTTTGCCCGACGGCACGCAAATGATCATCTTCCAGAGATGTTAAAACGGTGACAGCCAGAAGTTTAGTTTGGGGGGGGCAGACGGCTTTAGCTTCTTGCATCATCTCCAGCCCGCCCGCCGCATGAACATTGAGATAATCCACTCCCAGCGTGCTAACGGCCTTGATGGCTCCGGCCACGGTATTTGGGATATCATGATATTTTAAATCTAGAAACAATTTACTGTCCCCGATTTCTTTTTTGATTTTTTCAACGCCTGAGGGGCCAAAACGGTTAAAAAACTCAAGTCCGAGCTTAATTCCACATCCTGTCCCCGATATTTTTAGAGATAAAGACTGCGCCTGATCCAGATCAGAGGTATCAATCGCACAGAAAATGGGGGGAGAGGATATCATGATAGGTCTCGGGGTAAGGACGGGACAGAGGAAACAGTGGTCATGGGGGCGGGTACATCCGCGCGCTGGCTGGATATGGATTTTTGTTTGATCAGATCATGTTCTTTTTGAAGG
>CAZZGO010000093.1:0-5472 GCA_964654245.1 uncultured Pseudobdellovibrionaceae bacterium
CGCTTTATTTTACAGGAAAAAGCTATTTGATGAAAATATGCACTTCGTTGGTAGCGGCATCGGCGCCAGGGGCATAAGAAAGGTTAATACGTTCCAGACCTAATCCCATTTGGGTTAAGGATCTCATGACGCGTTCGGCATTTCGGCGGGCGCGGGTGCTTTCGATGGTGTTTTGGGCGGCATTCCCACCGGTCGGGTGCACGGCAACGATATCGAATGACGCAGATGGGAATTTTTCCAAGGCCTCGTTGACGGCCAGATACACAGGTTGTTCAAAATTGACATCCGGATTGTCAAAACGAATTTTGGCCAGTTGGCGGCGGCCGCCCGGAACCCCTGAGGAAGCGGCCGGCGCATAGCTGGCAGGTTGATACATGCCGGAATCAGATACAGGGGCAGAGACCATGTCACCCATGCTCTGGCTGGCGGAGAAGGTTTTGTTCGCAAGGCTTTTGCCATACATGTCGCCGTTCGTGACCGCCAACGACACGGTGCGCAGGTTGGAGCGTTCAGAACTTAAGAACGATGCGGAGCGTGTGATGTCATCATTCACATTATTCAAAAGACGGTCAATATTCACAACCACGCCGTTGATCTGATCTTCCAGTTGCGCCAGACGGGCATGATCTTCTTCAATCGCGCCTGACAGGCCATATGCGGCTCTGGCATTTTCCAGCAGAAAGGATGACACCGAGGCTGTGTTGGCGATTTCGACCGCAATCGTATTTAAATCCGCAACATTCTCGGACAGCGCATCCAGATTTTGCTCGGCAATGCTTAAACGTTGAACCAGACGCGGGTTGCCGGGCGTTGTGCCGGACTGAAGCTGGGTGTTAATCGTGGCGATTGAGGCGTTATATTCCGCAGATTGCCCCTGACTTCTGTTTTGAATGTCACGCAGTTTATCAGATAGTCCCGAAACGCGTCCCTGAAGCGCAAATAAATCGGTGCGCAATTCATCCACCTTCCGGCCGACCACGGTTTCCGTCGGCTCGTAATACGACGCGCCAACCACTTGGTCGGCGGTGATGACGGGCGCACGCGCCGGGCGCGCCGTTGTGTCCATCGGCTGGGTAGCGGGCATTTTTTCGTTGGTGATGACCAAGACAGGGCGCGATTTCATATCCACTTGTGCCAGAGCCGAACCCGCCAAAGACATGCAGGAAAGGGAAAGCGCCGAAACGAAAAGAAGGATGTTTTTGGTCATGGTCACACTGCAATACCCCTGTTATCGGCCTGCAAAAGGCAAGAACCGAAGATTTATACATATTGGCAAAAACTTTAAGGACTTAAATGACCCTAAAACCCAAAAACTGTCAAGCCGAACAGGGGACTTACACATAAAATCCTCACTTTTTTAACGGGGGTAAAGACAGGCACGGGATCTCAGCCCGTTTTTTTAACCTTTTGGCTTGCTTTTCCCGCAAAGCTTAAGGTAATGTCCCCCATCTTTTGGACACCTGCTTTGTTTTACAAGGCTGTCTCACGCGCCCGTAGCTCAATTGGATAGAGCATCTGACTACGGATCAGAAGGTTAGGAGTTCGAATCTCTTCGGGCGCGCCATCTCTTTTTTATTTCCCTAAGACACCCTTCAATAAATCCATGGGCATGGGCAGGACGATGGTGCTTCCCTTGGCGTTCGTAAATTCGCCTAGCGTGCCTAGATACCGAAGTTGCATAGTTTCGGGGCGCTGCGCCAAAATGGCGGCGGCTTGATCGAGTTTTTCAGCGGCTTGAAGTTCGCCTTCAGCATTGATGATTTTGGCGCGGCGTTCACGCTCGGCTTCGGCCTGTTTGGCGATGGCGCGCACCATGGACGGGTCGATATCGACATGTTTGATTTCGACGGTAGTGACCTTAACGCCCCAGCCTTCGGTTTGGGCATCTAAAATTTGCTGAATGTCAGCATTCAGCTTATCCCGGCTGGCCAGCATTTCATCCAGTTCATGTTTGCCCAGAACGGAGCGCAGGGTTGTTTGCGCCAGTTGTGAGGTTGCGATCATGAAATCCTCGACCCGGTTGATGGCGTGGGCGGGTTCAACGATTTTATAATACACCACGGCATTCACCTTGACCGAGACGTTATCTTTAGAAATGACATCCTGCGGGGGAATGTCTTCGGCCCGGATACGGATATCCACGATGGTCATTTTCTGAAGTACGGGAATGATGATATTTAAGCCCGGGGTGCAAGACCCCGTATATTTCCCCAACGTATAGACCACGCCCCGTTCAAATTCTTTTACAACGCGCAAAGACGACATCAGGATGATCCCGAGTACAAATAACGGCAGTATGAGCAGTTCCATATCAATATCTCCTATTCTTTTTCTTGAGGGCGAACCTTAAGCCTCACATGTTCAACAAGACACACGAGAACTCTATCACCTGTTTGTCCCGAAAAAGGCGTGTCGGCATAAGCCTGCCAGATATCGCCTTGAATACGCACATGGCCTGACGTACCCGACCAATTTATAATTTCGGCCATGTCCCCCAGAAGACTTTCAGGCCCTGTCGAAATTTTTCGGCGGTGGAGTTTCCATGCATACCACCCGCCGAAGCCTGATAACGCCAATCCCCCCACCGCCACCGACAGGAGCAGGGGGATATTCAAGTTAAGAGAGGTGATATATCCCGTTTGATCCAAAATAACAGTCCCGATGATGAGTGCCGCCACACCCGCAAAGCCAAAAAGGCCAAAAGCGGGCAGAAAAAATTCCCCCACCACGAAACACACGCCGATCGCGATCAGAAAAAGCCCGCCCGCATTCACCCATGCGACACTGTTAAAAAGAACATCTTCGGACATCGCCTTAGGCCGCCTTGACCTGTTGTTTCGAAAGTTCGCCAATCACTGCATCCCCCATGCCAGATGTAGAGACCAGTGTACAGCCGGGAGCCATGATATCTCCGGTTCGAATGCCGGCCGACAGGATATTTTTTACGGCCTGTTCCAGACGATCAGCGATGACCGGCAGTTCCAAGGAAAACCGGAAGCACATCGCGAGCGAGAGAAGGGTCGCCAGCGGGTTTGCCTTATTTTGTCCTGCAATATCCGGTGCAGAGCCATGCACGGGTTCATATAATCCCGGTATACCGGGTGCGCCGAGTGACGCCGACGGAAGCATCCCTAAAGATCCCGTCAGCATCGCCGCTTCATCCGAGAGGATATCCCCAAAAAGATTATCCGTAACGATGACATCGAATTGAGAGGGGTTGCGAAGTAATTGCATGGCACAATTATCTGCATACATATGTTCAAGGGCGATGTCTTTGAATTCAGCATGATGGAGTGCGGTGATATCCTCACGCCAGAGCTTTCCTGACTCCATGACGTTCGCTTTTTCACAGGAGGTGACTTTACCCTTGCGCTTGCGTGCCAGTTCAAAGGCTACACGGCCAACACGTTTAATTTCTGATGTGGTATAAACTTGGGTGTTTACCCCGCGGCGTTCACCACCCCCCAGATCTTCGATTCCGCGCGGCGTACCGAAATAAACGCCGCCCGTTAGCTCGCGGACAATCAAAATATCAAGGCCTTTGACGATTTCTGGTTTTAACGTCGAAGCATCAATTAATTCATCAAAAACAATCGCAGGCCGCAAATTGGCATAGAGCCCAAGTTCTTTACGTAGTTTCAAAAGTCCGGCTTCCGGCCTTTTATCATAGGGGACATTTTGCCATTGTGTTCCCCCCACGGCACCCAATAAAATCGCGTCACTTTGACGGCATGCCGCTAGCGTGGCATCCGTTAAAGGTTCGCCATGACGATCATAAGCGGTGCCGCCAATCACATCTTCATGAAGCGTGATGGTCGTATCTCCCTGGTCGTTGAGCCAGAGCAGAATTTTTTTGGCTTCTGCCATCACTTCGTGGCCAATACCATCGCCAGGCAATAGTGTCAGTTTTTTTTGAGGGCTCATGTTCACTCTCCCGTGCGATATAGCCATGATCTTTTCTGGCGGTCATGGTCTTCAAAATTTTTGATATGAGTTTTGTTTTGTTCCGTCAGGCCTATATCATCTAGTCCGTTCATCAGACAATGTTTTCTAAACGGATCAATGTCGAATGAAAACGAACATTGATTGCCCCGGGTCACCATCTGCTTTTCAAGATCAATCGTTAGGGGTAAGGCTGGATTAGTTTCAGATTCTGCCATAAGCTGATCCACTGCCTCAGGGGGCAGTACAATCGGAAGTATCCCGTTTTTAAAAGAATTGTTGTAAAAGATATCGGCAAAAGAAGGTGCAATCACGCATCTGATTCCGAAATCAAGAATTGCCCAAGGGGCATGTTCCCGCGATGACCCACAGCCAAAATTTTCGCCCGTAATTAAAATTTCTGCCGAACGGTAGGCGGGTTTGTTCAACACGAAATCAGGTTTTTCACTTCCGTCTTCATTGTACCGAATGTCGTTGAAGGCATGAATGCCCAGGCCCGTCCGTTTGATGGTTTTCAAAAATTGTTTGGGGATGATGATATCGGTGTCGATATTCATCATCCGAAGCGGGGCGGCAATGCCGGTCAAAACGGTAAATTTTTTCATATCGAAATTCTTTCCCGGTAATGAATATACGTATCAAGCATGTCGTCAAAGGCCCCTTGATATTTCTCACCTGTTTTCATGCGGATCAAGGTTTCTTTTTCGTTGCGGCGTTCTGGTTGATGACCGCGTTGGATCATATCACCGTCCTTGGCGTCGATAATACAAATGGATTTAATAACTTGGCCGATATCAGCACCTTTTTTGTGAAAGGGGCCGGAGCCATCTACCCGTTCATGATGAAAGAGCTGGATTGCCGGAATAACAATCGCGACATGAGGATGTGACTTCAAACTTTCTGGGGCTTCGCGTAGGGCAATGGCCAACAGTTCAACACCTTTTTCTGTATGGGTGATTTTCATTCGGCGTTCATCTTCCGTGGGGCGGTGGGGTAAATCCCACAAGGTAGGGGCAAAACTGCCGTGGATTTTGCCTAGATCCTGAAATAAATTGGCGGCATGAAAATTTTTTCCAGCACGTGCGCTAAACCCTAACGCTTCGGTGATGAATCTCATGCCGTCCAAGGATGTGCGCCGAAGATGATCCGCGATCTGCCAGCCAATATCATTGATGCCTTCGCCATAGCGTTCAATGAGCATCCAGAGGGCTTGTTCAATCGGTCTGAAATAGGTTTGAAGAACGGGGTCGGTATCATAATCGTAACTGCCGATCACTGTATCCAGCGCAATGAGGTCATAATCCTCGGCAAGCGATGCAGTCATCATACGACATCCCGCACATCCGTTAACTTACCCGTGATGGCGGCGGCGGCGGCCATGGCGGGTGACATCAAATGGGTTCTGCCGCCACGACCCTGACGTCCTTCAAAATTCCGGTTCGATGTGGCGGCGCACCGTTCACCCGGTTTTAATTTGTCGGCATTCATGGCCAGGCACATGGAACATCCCGGTTCCCGCCAATCAAAGCC
>CAZZGO010000094.1:0-5418 GCA_964654245.1 uncultured Pseudobdellovibrionaceae bacterium
GGACGTCCCTCAGGTTGATGTGCCGGATGTTCAGGTCAGAGAATCTTCTGTCCCCGTGACCGCCTCGACACAGGAACGTGTTGCACCCACCCCGACAAGTGGTTTATCCTCGGCCACTACGATTAATACCCAGGCGTAATTTTCTTTTAAGCGGAAGTTTGTGTGCCGCCGGAGGGCGGTTTTTTTACATCCTGTTCAGCAGAGGCTTTTTGGGCGTTCTTGGCACCTTCCATTAAGCCTGCGGCGATATCCCGGTTAATACTGATTAGAATATCCAGCTTCTTTTTTTCAGGCTGACTCATGATCTCTACTTCTCGCTTAAAAATAAAATTGGCGAGATTGAAGATGTTAGAGCGCAGATCGTTTGGCCGGCTTCCATCAGGGTTTTGCACGGCGGTATCATAAAACATCATCCAGATTTGCCGGTTATACCGGAGTGTTTCTTCCAGCACATCCGGTGTGACGTTGTCCCAATCATTTTGGATGTCTTGGAGAAATCGTGCGGATTTCAGTAGAACCTGGGCTTCGAGCTCGCGCGGATCGGAGGTGCTTTTTTGATTGTTATTTCCATACGCGCCAGCGGCCGAAGCATGGGCAGAGTTTGGAATTTTGGGGCGGTTATCGGAGGGCATTTTTGATCATCTCTTCTTCGGTTTTAATCAGGTCTCGGGCTTCTTTCATGGCCTTATAATATGTGTCGTTTAATATTTTTTCGTTAATCGAGAGTAACTTTCCGGCCAGGCTGGGCGCGGCCTTTTGGACGTCTCGGATAAGGTCAAAATATTTGGCATGATAAATTTTAGGATCTTTGGCGATATACATGCATTGGATAAGGAAATAAATTTTCTTACAGGGTGTGTCGGCCTGTTCTTCCTGCATCACATCTTTTTCGCGCAGAATGGGGGCTTCGCCGGAGATGTGCAGGCGCGTGCGCTGGTTATCGTTGGTAATCACCGCAGAGCCAATGAGTATTTTTTCGCCGGGTTTAAGGTCAATGACCAGTGCCATGGAGTTCTTCCTTTGCAAAAGAGAATCAGGAGTTCTTCCTTATTCTTTTATCATACTCTGAAATAATAGAGAAAGCGTTAAGGTAATGTGGAAAATATTAGCATCTCTTCTGCATAAAAAAAACCGGCGGATTCTTCCGCCGGTTTTTGTCTTTAAATTTTTTGTTTTCCGCTTTCCGCCCCGTGGGTACTGGGCGGTTGTTACCGTGATTAGAACAACCGCAAGACGGACTGCTGAGCCTGAGACGCCAGCGAGAGGGATGTAACACCCAACTGCTGTCTGGTCTGCAGAGCCAGAAGGTTCGCACCTTCTTCGTTCTCGTCGGCTTTGGTCAGATCCGAAGCCCCAGCTTCCAGCGTGTTGATCAAGCCTTCCGTGAAGTCACGGCGGGTCTGAATGATCGACAGGTTGTTGGCCAGCGTTGAACCGAACGCACGGACTGTTTCCAGAGCCGCCACAGTTTGGTCAATACTATTCTGAACCGAAGTCGCGCTGGTGAATGCACCTGTGGTAATGCCCAAGCCATCAGCCGTAAAGGTAGAGCCTGTTGTTACCAGTCTGCTTGTGCTGTCTTCGCTGAAGAATGTTGTCAGGCTATCACCTTGCAACAAGTTCACCCCGCGGTACTGGGCATCTTTCACCAAGTCATTGATCTGGGTCCGGAGCGAATTGTAATCTTTCGCCAGATTTTCCAGTTTCGATGTACTGCTGTTGAACGAGATAACCTGATCAAACGTACCGGCAGCGGCCACAGCAATCGGGTCAAGAACGTTCCCGAATGAATCGCCCAAACCGAAGTTGACTGTTTTCGCGCCTGCCGTAACAGAGACGAAGTTGAATTGAATATTTTCAACTGAGTCACTGAGCGAGGTAAAGGTCAACTGACCTGTAACGCTGTCGAAGCCAGCTCTGACAAGTGTGTTAACCGTGGTGTTTTCGTTCACCAGATCCACAAGATCCTGATAGGTTGTACCAGCACCGATCGTCAAAGTAATGGCGGCGGCGTTGTTCACTTGGAAGGAGAACTTATCCGTCGCGGCAATACCCGTCACGATGGCCGTTCCCACGGCGTTGTTGATGGTGGTACCTGCGATGGTATCGCCAGCTTCCAACAACGTACCGTTTGTTTCATACAGCGAAGCAGATTTAACTGTGTTGCCGGCAACAATCGTTGCGGCAGCAAGGGTGACAGCACCCCGTGTTGAATCTTCCACATAACGGCCCAGACCCAAAGCTGTATAACCAGCGGTGGTCAATGCCGTACCTGCGGCGGCGTCGCCGAAGCGGAAAGAACGTCCGCCTTTGCTTTCGATTTTCAGGTAGCCCGTTGATTCGTCGATAGACGCCGTTATTTCGCCGTTACGGTTGTCTTTAAACGCATCATTGATTTTTTGAACAAGTGAACGTGAGCTATCACCTGTGACGATCGTGATGTTTTCCGTGATCTGCGCCCCAGCATCGTTGGTGGTGATGATCTGGAAGACGTCGTTGTTCGCGATACCTGCCGCGGCAAAAGTACCAGCCGTAATATCGTTCGCGGCCGTTGTCCGAAGATCAACGTTACCCACGGCACGAGCTGTCCCCGCTGTAGCGGCCAGTTCGTCACGCGCAGATTGAGCCACTGAGTTCGCCTGTGTCACCAGGTTTGTCAGAGCGGTAACCCCTTTATCGGCGGCTTCGATCGTCCGGATCGACTGACCAATACCGTCCAAAAGACGGGTCAGGTCTGACGAGCGGTTCGACAGAGCTTGGGAGGTAAAGAAGTTTTGTGGGTTATCCAGAGCCGAAGAGACTTTCAAACCCGTGGCCAATCTTTGCTGGGTTGTGTCAATCAGACGCTGAGTGTTTTGGAGAGAGAGTAGGTTTGACCGCAATGCGGACGAGAGTACGACATCAGACATGTGTGTTTTCCTTTCCTAGGGTTACACGTTTATAAAAATAACGCTCCTACTGGAACGTATCTTCAATACTATAACATAAATATGAACGAAGTGTTAATGGGAAAAATGACGCCGAATCAAACAGTTGTTTATGGAATCAGGCGGGAGTCTTAATTATACATAATAATTTAGGGATCGGCAAGATAACCTCAGGAGCCTATGATTCGAGGTTTCTTGATTTAAAGGCCCGGTTCTGTTTTATCGGTTCAAGCGGACAGTAGTTTTTTAGCGCAAAGGGACTCTAAAACAGCGAGAGAGCCTAACGCTTCACGAGTCCGGGTTCCATCCAGTTGGCGCAAGACAGCAACTTCATCGGTCGAAACCACCGTGACCTTGTTATCCAAAGACGTGACCCATGTGCAGTCGGCCTGTGAGGCTTGATATCGTGCCAGATCAAAGGCCTTTGGCTTTTGGCTTACCTCGGTTGTAAAGCAAGAGGGCGCGACATGCAAATCGAGTACAGCATGAAAACAAAGCAGTAACACCGTGTTGGGAAACAAAGACATGGCGTTTTCATCAAATCCACATGTGGACACAACATCCTGTATTTCGGCAAGGCTCATGGCACGTTTTTTGGCGGCGATTAACGTTTCAATGATAGCGGTCATAACTGGCGTTAATGATGTATAATCGATCCCTACGCCTGGTAGGGCATACACAAAGGTACCTTTTTCAGGATCTGATTTGCTGTCAACACGCTCAACATGGGTGCTGAAATAAAGTGACCCTAGCGAATCTGTGTCGATGACCCCGGGTTTTTGCCCGCCCTGTTTGCCGACCAACGCCCAGCGAAATTGACGGTTGCTGATGAAATCCAAATATTGTTCGCGCTTGATGGGGTCTTTGATCTGTGAGAGCAGAGCATCTGCCTCTGCGCCCAGATTCCCAGTAAACATTTTGTCCAAAACGCTATCGCCCAGATACTGAAGGTTATGTTGGGTCAGGGCATCATTAAATTCTTCGAAAAAGAAGGGTTTATTATTATGTTCCAGATATTCATGCAAAATATATGAATCGCTGTTGGGTCTATTAAAACTCTCCATGGCTTGTACTACGGCACCGCGAATATTAGCCTTTTCAGGCACAAATTTATATAAAAAGGAGAGTAGGGATTTGGCTTGAGCGATTTTCTTGGCGTTGTCCTGACACTGGCGGGTATGCCGCATCAACATGTCGCGCACCGCCCCTAAGCTTGCCCAGCCGGGAAGCGTGTTGAACGTGATCATGGCAATTCCGTGCGGCGATAAGTTTTTCTTGCAGATATCCAATATCCGTTCCCGGACAAAATCAGGTACCCATGAAAAAACACCATGGCAGATGATATAATCAAACGTCCCATAGGATGAATCCAGATCCATGATGTCGAGGGCTTCGAAACGGATATTCGTCAAACCCATCGCCGATGTGTGTTTCTCGGCTTCCCGAATTTGTACAGGCGATAAATCAATCCCAAGGCATGTACTGTGCGGGTATTTTACGGCTGTGGGGAATAAATTTCCGCCCCCCGCACAGCCCAGTTCAAGCACGCGTGCTTTTTCCATCGGTACCGGTTTCAGTTTCAGGAGTGTCGCCATCGCCGCCACATGTTCAGCCTGTGACAGAGGGTAGGGATAGCTGGGGTACGGTTTATCATCATAGCTTTCCTGCGTCGCAGTATCGCGCGCCGGGCGAGGGGATGAATTCTTTTGTTTATCGGGACGGGGAGATTTTGACATGACCTATTCTTTCAGGGCTTCAATCAATGGGGTGAGGTGCTTTTCGTATTTTTTCCACCGGCCAACCGACCGATCATAAATAGGTTGTCTGACTTGATCCACGCTGGCGGTAGAAACAGATTTTTCGGCCTTATAAAACTCAAGGCACCGGTCATCCCAAGGTAAATCCAGAAAGCCGAGAATTTGGCGTGCCTGATGTTCGGTATCTTTGACAATATCTTCATACCGAACGTTCAATATCCGTCCGGGAAGAACATCGTTCCAGTGAGAGATTAACCGTGTATGGGTTTTATAATGTGCGCCCAGTTCGGAGAGATCATAGGTATATCCCTGCGCCGCGCCGGTAAAATTGGTGGCATAGCACGAAAGACACATATCCATGGGGTCACGATGGATGTGAATATACTTTGCCTGGGGGAATATAAGCGAGGACATCCCCGCCCATAAACGGTGGGCTATAGATTTGCTCACAATACGCTTGGCGCTATTTCCCGCTTTGTTCATAAAATGCATATATTCACGCCCGATTGCCTGCGGGGGTAAATAGGCACCACTTCGTGATCTTCGTAAGGGATAGGGTTTGCCATCATATTCAGGCAGGCTGGAAAATTCAGTGATCAGTTCCGATAATCTGCGCTCTTCGCCAATGCCTGATACATCCGGGTGGGCATGGAGTATTTGTTCCAGTAATGTCGTGCCACTTCGAGGCATGCCCAAAATAAAAACAGGCTGTTCAGTGTCATAACCTTGGATAT
>CAZZGO010000095.1:0-5287 GCA_964654245.1 uncultured Pseudobdellovibrionaceae bacterium
CCGACCGAACTATCTACTTGTGATAGCAAGGTGGTTGGCACCTGAACAAAATCAATGCCCCTTAAAATAACGGATGCGGCGAATCCACCCAGATCCCCCACTACGCCGCCACCGACAACAAACAAAATGGATTTTCGGTCAACCTGATGCGATAACATCCACGACAACACATCTTGAAGATGGCCATAGGATTTGGCTTGCTCCCCCCCGGTGATGGCCATCACATAGGGGTCAGCCGGCAGAGATTTTTTTAAGCTGTCCACATGTCCCAGAACATTCTCATCGCACAGAATAAAAATTTTTCGGCCCTTGAGATCAACGGGTAGATATGCCGCAGCGCGCGATAATATACCGCCGCCGATATGAATATCGTACGCTCTCTCACCCAAGGACACCTGTAATTTTTTAATCATGCGCATGAGTATAAAGGTAGGTGTGCAAGGCGTCCAGCAAGACACGCAAACTCGCCTGCGGGGTTTGGTTCCCATTCTCAACCTGAAGGTTTGCCCGTGCGTACACAGGCGACCGACGCGTTAACAGATCCTTCAATTTTGTTTCAGGGTCTGAATCCGACAATAAGGGACGATCCCCCTGCCGGGTGGAGGTGCGCGTCACATGTTCAGATAAAGGGGCTTTAATCCAGACGGATATCACATGACTTGAAAAAACTAGGTCAGCCGTACCCGGCGTCATCACGGCACCACCACCCGTAGAAATAATCTGCACCGCACCAGATATTAAATCCTTCATGACATCGGCCTCAAGGGCACGAAATCTAGACTCCCCATGACGCGAGAATATTTCGGGGATCGACAACCCTGCCCGCGCCACAATCACATCATCCGCATCCACAAACGGCAAGGAAAGGGATTCAGCCAGCATCTGCCCCAATTTCGTTTTCCCCGCCCCCATTAACCCAATCAGGACAATGGGGCGCGTGAGCTTGGCGTGAATATCGCTGAGAATTTGTGTTTCTTTCATACAACTGTTCTTCGCATAATCATAAATACGGCGCAATGCCATATCATATGGTCAAAGCGGTGTCCGTATTATTGTCAATAACACCCGCTTGAGCATTGCCAATTTCTGATATCTCTACTATGGTTTTTTTACGCATAATCAAAGGAATATGGTGATGGGAAAAATTATTCAACTTGTCTTTGGCTTGTTAGTTCTGTCCATTTTAGCTGGCTTTATTGGCCTGATGATTATAGATCCACCTGTGACCCAGCAGGAAGTGGTCAAGGTCATTCCGTCTGACCGGTTTTAACCATGCGTGTTATTGGCTCTTGGGGGATTTTTTTGATCTGTCTGCTGGCGGGGTTTTCAGCACACGCCGAGACAAGGACGGTACCTGAAAAATCTATGGTTTCAGAACCTGCCGTTGATGAAACATTCGATGATTTCTATGATTTCATCCTGCTGGGTGAAACGCCAGAGGAGAGTGTCTCTGAAAATATAACGAACACTGAACCCGAAGTCCTTGTGACATCGCCCGCCCCTGATACCATCTCCGCTCCTTCTACACCAGCCGACAAGGCCTTGTTTGACCGCCTTGAATCTTTAGGAATCCTCAGCAATCTCCGCGAAGGGGCGATGGAGAAATCAATCTGGAAAGGTCAAAAAAGAAGCGATATTTACAACGCTATCGCCAGCCTGCCGGCGCGTCACGGGATGATATCGGCACAACAACTCAAGCGGAATCTGCTTTTGTCACAAACAGACACGCACCTGATAGAGAATAATATTGAATTGGTAGCCGGCAAAGACCTGCTCGATTTACGCCTTCAGAAATTGGTGGAAATGGGCGAAAGCCATGAACCGCTGGAACTTTACCGAGCCATAGGCGGCGACCCTTATCATGAAAATCTGGCACGTACGGGTATTTTGCTTGTGCTGTATCACGGTGATTTTGCGACCGCGTGCCTTGAAGAAAAAGTATTAGCACCCCGATACCCCGGAAGCCGTTTTTGGATGTTACTGGATCAATCCTGCCAAATTACCTTGGGGATGCTGTCCGTAGACAAGGCAGACTTTTCAGACAGCAAAGTGCTAGAGACACTTTTCAAAAATCCCGGGTTTATGGTTCGGGCAGATGATAGCGTGACCTTATCCGGATTAAGTGCCCTGGAACGCGGTATTGTTGCCGCCCAAGGACGCATTGACTTCTCTCCGCTTTCTAAAAACCCAGCCACAATAAAAGACCTTAGATCTGACATGCTGGCGCTGTTTATTAACACGACCTCATTGCCAGAGGGGCTTTTATTCCCCCTTCAGACCGAGGCTTTTGCCCGTGGGCTGATGACCCTCCCGGAGATGCGTAAGGCAGATCCTGATTACAAGCGCATTTTTGAAATGGAAACACTGGCCGAACAATGGACGGCCATGTCACAGAAATTATCCACAGAATCTTCCCCGGCACGATTGCGGCATTACGGGGCGTTATTAAAGCTTTCCAGACCCGACGACATCTCGCACCCCCTCTTGATGCGTATATTCGCCATATTCCTACTCTCAGGTGAGCGTATTCCTGATTTCTGGATGCAAAAACTTGAGGATGACGCGGCTAAGAACCCTGAAAATTATGTATACTTACAGGGCATTAAGTCACTTGGCATTGCGGATACCCCGCCTGAAGTTGCCGCTGAATCGCTTAAATCCGGGCTATTGGCCTTACCCGGCGATCAGGCCATACATGCCCTATCACTTATAGAAGTTCTTGACAGCACTCTGGAAACTGACCATAATCCGTTAAAAGTTTATGAAAAAGAATTAGGCTTGACTCTTAATATCGATTATGTAATGCCTAGGGTCGACCTTCTAGAGACGTTGAATACGGCACTCGCCAAGCAACACACGGGGATCGTGGTTCTATCGTCTCTCGAGATCCTTCAGGGAAATGCCGGAACGACGCATCCGGATGTTCTGAAGCAAGTCTTGGGGTCATTAAAAAGCGTGGGGTTAATTGAGGAGACTAAAAAAATGAGCCAGGAATGGCTTGCCAGTCTTCTGACACAAACAAAAAAAGGAGAATAAATTATGGGTCGTCCAGGTCGTCCAAAAATGCCGAAGCCGGATTTACATCCGTCTATCGACCAATTTCTTGATATGCTGTCTTCCGAACGCGGAGCGGCATTAAACACACGTCATGCCTACTGGCGTGATCTGGCAGATGTCAGTTTGTATCTGAAAGGTCAGCGTAAATCGGACGTGGACAAAGCCACAACAGCCGACATCAAATCTTATCTCGAGCATCTCGCGGCCAAAATCCACGTGAAGGGCAAAAACAAATCACAGATCGCCGTGCGCACAGTCGCCCGCCGTTTGTCGGCTCTGCGTCAATTCTATCGTTTTCTTGTATCGGAAAATGTCCGCAAGGATGATCCGACCACCACGATCGACAGCCCGAAACAAGGCCGCACCTTGCCCAAGATTATGTCTGAGGCCGAGGTCACCCAGCTGATTAAAACAGCCGGTGAAGGTGGAGGTGCCGACAGCATGCGTCTGGTCTGCCTGCTGGAAATGATTTATGCCACGGGTTTGCGCGTATCTGAATTGGTGGGCTTGCCCCTCTCTTCGATTACCGAAGACGCCCAATTCATTACGATCGAAGGTAAAGGCGGCCGTGAGCGTATGGTGCCGTTATCTGAACCCGCCCAAAAGGCCATGAAAAATTACATGGCAGTTCGGACATCCTTCATCAGCCCGGATGATAAAGGCGTCCAAGCAAGATGGGTATTCCCGTCAAAAACATCTGAAGTCGGTCACCTGACACGTCAGCGTTTTGCCCAGTTGTTAAAAGACCTGGCACGCGCGGCCGAAGTCGATGAAGATCGCGT
This sequence comes from uncultured Pseudobdellovibrionaceae bacterium, assembly GCA_964654245.1. Taxonomy (GTDB): domain Bacteria; phylum Pseudomonadota; class Alphaproteobacteria; order Micavibrionales; family Micavibrionaceae; genus UWPOB-MICAV1. The sequence continues at coordinate 3,840 of CAZZGO010000095.1, forward strand.
CAGCCCGCATGTTCTGCGTCACGCATTTGCCACACATCTTTTGGCACGCGGGGCAGATCTGCGCTCTGTGCAAAAAATGTTGGGTCATGCCGACATTGCGACCACGCAAATTTACACGCATATGGTGGGCGATAAATTGAAAAAAACCGTGGATGAAAAACATCCGATGGCCAAAAAAGCCGGTGGCAAACAATAACGTCCCATATTTTGACGTAATATATTTATCAGGCAGATTTGGATAGCCCCAGTCTGCCTGATTTGTTATGAAGATCGCTTGATAAACAACCCGTTATAAGCAACCCGTTGAAAAGACCATGAGCCAACTCGATTTTGAAAAACCGATTTTAGAACTGGAAGGCAAGATTGCCGAACTTAAAAACGTTCAAAGCGACCAGTCGCTGAATATCGGCGAAGAAGTCTCCCGGATGCAGTCCAAGGTCTCACGCCTGCTCTCCCAGACGTATGCCAAACTGACCCCCGCGCAAAAAGTTCAAGTCGCGCGTCACGGCAACCGTCCGCATTTTCTGGATTACACCAAAGCGATGATCACAGATTTCACGCCGCTGGCGGGGGATCGAAATTTTGCGCAAGATCATGCCTTAATTGGTGGTCTCGGGCGTTTCATGGGACGATCTGTTGTTATCATGGGGCAAGAACGCGGTCATGATACAGCCACGCGCATTAAACACAATTTCGGCATGACGCGTCCCGAAGGCTATCGCAAGGCACAACGCTTGATGCAGATGGCAGATCAGTTCCAGATTCCTATTATCACACTTGTGGACACAGCAGGTGCCTATCCCGGCAAGGATGCCGAAGAACGTGGCCAAGCCGAAGCCATCGCCAAATCCATTGAAACCTGTCTGAATGTTCGCGTACCCATTATATCTGTTGTCATCGGTGAAGGCGGATCCGGCGGCGCGATTGCCATTGCCACCGCCGACCGCGTTTATATGTTGGAACATGCCATTTATTCTGTGATCTCCCCCGAAGGATGTGCCTCTATCCTGTGGCGAAGCGCAGAGTTTGCCGGGGACGCCGCCGCCGCTTTGAAACTCACAGCGCAGGATTTATATGAATTAAAATTAATTGATGCCATCATCCCGGAACCGCTGGGCGGGGCTCATCGTGGCCGGGACGAAGCCATCGCCTCAGTCGCCCGTCAAATCGACAAAGCCCTGACCCAGATGACACCCTGGCGCGGCGACGATTTAAAACTTTCCCGCCGGAAAAAATTTCTAGCCATGGGACGCGCTTAGAACACGCACGATTCCCAATGGCTAACGGACGGCCTGAATACCTTGCGGAATTGCTTGGGGGATATCCCGTAAAGACCTGAGGGTATGTGGTTTCTGTTGATCCTGACGTTTGGGGTCAAAAGACCACGCCGACACCACCCCTGCCCTGATCTTCATATTTTCAAAATTGCCGTGCCCCGCGCGCTGGTG
>CAZZGO010000096.1:0-5261 GCA_964654245.1 uncultured Pseudobdellovibrionaceae bacterium
ATGCAGGGAAATATGAATGTTTGGCGCGGGTTATACGGGAGAGGGTGCCGCCGGTGCCGGGCAATCCAGCGTGAAGGTAATTTTACCCGCGACCTGTTCCGTGATCTTGAGGCTGTATCCATAAGACCGGGCGAGCACACCAATCGCATAGGGGTGAACTAGGCGGGGATCAAGTGTCTGGGGTTCTGCTGTTCCGGCCATCGCAGAAGCCACCATATCACGAACGGTTGCCCCGTCGCCTTCGGCAAAAATAAGGGTCTGGGCACCAATTCCGGGTCTGACGCTGACGGCTCCCCCCTTGGGTAGGCATTCCATCGCGAGCATCATACTGCACATCAGCATCTTACAAAAACCACGGGGATACGGCTTGGCGGGGCCAAGGGAGCCAAACGGATCCCACATCTGGGAGATTTTGCCATCTCCCGATGTCAGGGCGGAAAAAGCCTTTTGCACATCTTCGGGTTTTAAATTCGGGTCGCGTCCACCCGCCCCATAGGCCATACGAAAAGCGGCCAATTTTGCCGCCGCTTGAGACGCGCTAAAGGATACCAGGCCGACGGCTTCGTCCATCGCGGATTTATCGCCGCCGGCTTCTTGCATGAATTCAAGGCCGTTATTGATGGCCCCCACAGGCGAGATCAGGTCATGGCAGATTCGCGAGGCCAGAAGTTCCAGCACGGCGGCGGTATGATCAGCTGTCTCAATGGTCATGGGGGGTTCTGGGGTGGGGGCGGTTAATGTCATGCCTCAACTGTAAGCGTGTAACCAGTTTTGGCAACTTCTTTTGTAAGATGATCCAGCAGTTTTTTAAGCCCGGCCTCAGAGCTGGACTCGGCTCGGCACACCAAAACATTTTGCGTATTCGAAGCCCGGATCAGGTACCAGCCCTCAGGTGTGGTGATCCGGACGCCGTCTGTTTCATTAATATCTGTCCCGGCGGGGGCAGAGTTTTTCAAATTGGCGGCAATCGTCCGGACGGTTTCAAATTTGGTGGCTTCATCCACATCGACCCGAAGTTCAGGCGTGCTGAACAGGGTTGGCAGATGCGCAGTCATTGCCGAAAATGCCTGATCCTGACCGCCCACAATGTTAATCAACCGCACCGCGCAATATAGCGCATCGTCAAACCCATAATACCGATCAGCAAAGAAAATATGCCCCGATAATTCCCCCGCCAGCGGGGATTTTTCTTCGGCCATTTTGGCCTTTACCAATGAATGGCCTGTTTTCCACATGATAGGTTTGCCGCCCAGCCGGGCAATTTCATCGAACATCATTTGCGAACATTTTACATCGCCGATGATCGAAGCGCCGGGATGATTTTCCAGCACATCACGCGCATACAGTGTCATGAGGGAATCACACCGCAAGATGCCGGCCTTTTCATTCACCGCCCCGATACGGTCTCCATCCCCATCAAAGGCAATGCCAAGATCAGCATGATGGGCGATCACGGCTGATCTGAGATCCGCCAGATTTTTATCGACGGTTGGATCCGGGTGGTGGTTGGGGAAATTACCATCAATATCAGCGTATAGCAGGATATGCTCACCCGGAAGTTGAGCCGTTAAGCGTTTCAGGATATCCCCCGCCGCGCCATTGCCGTTATCCCAGACAATTTTGAGCGGACGTCCGCCATCATAATCCTTCATCAAACGGGCGGTGTAGGCGTCCCGAATGTCAATTTCATTCAAAACGCCGCGCCCCGTTTCGTAATTACCGGCGGCCGCAATCCGGCCGATTTCCTGAATCATCTCCCCATAGACAGACCCTGTCCGGCGCATCATCTTAAACCCGTTATAGGTGGGGGGGTTGTGAGACCCGGTCACCATGACCCCGCCATCCGTCTGGCGGTCTTTGACGGCAAAATAGAGCATGGGCGAGGGCCCCATGCCGATAAAATCAACCGAGAGCCCGCAATCCATAAATCCCCGCGCGACGGCTCGGGCATAAAGCGGTGACGACAACCGGCCATCATATCCCACGCTGGCTTTTGTCCCCCCGTCCCGCCGAAGCAAGGTGCCAAACCCCCGGCCAATGGCATAGGCATCGGCTTCGGACAAGGTTTGATCTACCAGACCGCGGATATCATATTCCCTCAGAATACTGGGGTCGAAATGATGGGTCAGGGGTGCGGCATCAGCAGACATAGGTAACGTCATCTTTATTTTCCGATCAGTTTTCTGACATCTTCCCCGATATCAGGGTCGTTCATGCCATAGGCCAAATTGGCGGCAATAAACCCTAGGCGGGAGCCGCAATCAAAATGCTGTCCTTCAAACCGAAGGCCATGAAAGGCTTGCCGCCCCAGTAATTTGGCCATGGCATCCGTTAATTGAATCTCATTCCCGGCGCCCGTTTCAAAAGCATCTAAATATTCAAAGACTTCCGGCTGAAGGATGTAGCGTCCGATGATGCAGAGGGTCGAAGGTGCCGTCTCGGGTGAAGGTTTTTCAACAAGGCCTTTGACAGATACGGTTTTTCCGTCATCAGACTCTACGTCTAAGACACCATATTTATGTGTTTGATCGCGGGGTATGTCTTTGGTGGCAACCACATTGCCCCCGCGCTCGCGGTACACATCCATCATCTGTGACAGGCATCCCTGAGGGTACTGGATGATGTCATCGGGCAATAACACGGCAAAGGGTTCATCCCCTACCAGTTTTTTGGCACACCAAACGGCGTGGCCTAAGCCCAACGCCTTGGGTTGACGGGTGGTGAATAATTTTCCGGCGGGCATTTCACTGTCGCGGACTTTTTGCACCAGATCTGCTTTGCCCCGTGATTCGAGTACGCCCATCAATTCCGGCTGATAATCAAAATGTTCAATTAACATGTCCTTGTAACGGCCTGTGATGAAAATAAATTCTTCGATCCCGGCTGAACGCGCTTCTTCGAATACATGCTGAATTAAAGGGCGATCGTTAATGGGTAACATTTCCTTGGGCATGACTTTGGTCGCAGGCAAAAAGCGCGTGCCCAGACCCGCCACCGGAAAAACGGCCTTACGGACAGGACGTATGGATGCAGGTGTTTTCATGCCTTTCTTGTGGCATGAAATCCCGCCTGATTCAATTGTTTATACAGGTGTTTAGGCCGGTTCCGAGATCCTGTGTCCCAAGACAGACGCCCCCTGTTCGGTGATGAACAACGTAAAGTCTCCGTCGTTTTTCACAATTTTGACGGCGGGCTTGACCCCGGCGTCGCGCCGATAGGCCACCAGCATATCCATCATCCCGCCATAAATGCCGGTGCCCTTGGCATCGCAGGCATCTTTGATCATGCCTTGGATTTCGGCCATGCGATGTTGAACCGCCAGAGAAGGCTGAGAGCCTGTAACCTCGCGCCCCGGCAAAAAGCCGACAACCCGGGCATCTTGTAATTTTTTTGGTAGAGAATCCATAAAGTCACTGATGGATTTAAGCGTGTCTCGCCGCCATTGATCTTTCAAAGGAGTGTCACCCACAGTTTGCGGGAAGATAAAGACCCCATCCCGGATTTGGATCAGATGGGCCGATTGTTCGGCCAGCCGTTGAAGCACCGATATGCCCCCGATGGTCTTTAGTATTTCAGAATGGGCATAGGCCGGAAGCTCTGGGGGGGATTGCGGTGTCAATTTATTTCTGGCGTTACCGGCCGCATGGTCTTCCCCGATCACCGCGGCGGAAATTGTTTGACGCGGATTAGGGAGTTTAATCCCTTTAGTCTGAAGAGCTTTGCGTGCTTCTTTCATCCCGTCTGCGCGATCTTCAGACGAGACATAGTCAACAGGTTCAGAGAGTTTCAATTGTGCCAAAGCCTTCTTCACTAGCGCAGGATTGACATCTTCAGGTACGCGGCCATGTTTGCCCGCCAAGTAATTGGCCATGCCGGGATAAAGGGTATGGTATTGATCCCGCCCTTCCAGCACATGCCACAGGCTGATCGCGGCCTGTCCCGTGGTGTTGGCAGCATAGGGCGTGACTTGGGTGGGGTTGCCGAGATCTGGTAGAATTTTGGCCTGCATTTTATAAATTTCGATCTGGATTTTGTCCCAGTCATTTGTTTTTAAAAGACGACTTAGATTTTCAAACAGTTTCGGAATCGCTTTCAAGGTTGCCGAAGCGCCTCCCGGGGTGCGCGCCTCGCGCATGGCGTCCAGTAATTCTTTATTATAACGGGATTCAAACGCCCGGTAACGAAAGCGTAATTCATAGAGTGATGGCATATCGGCCTTAATCGCGTCCCGGTTCAACACAGGGGCGTTGGCGCGCACAAGGGGATCAGGATTGTTTTCAATCAGGCTCAACATTTTCAGCATGCTGGGGTGGGCAGTAAGGCCGGCCAGTGCCGGATGCTGAACATCCATCGTCAGGTGAACGCCGCGGCGCACAGCCTCTTCAGCGGCGGCCATATAACAGGCGGGGGCTTCGCCATAGGTGGAATGGGCATGGATAGTGATGGGTTGATTGGGAAATTCCTCGCACAGACCCGCGACTAATGCGCGAACAAAATCAGGTGAAAGCCGGCCGCTTGCGGATTTCAGGTAAAACCCGTCATGTCCGGCATCGTATAATTCATGGGCAAAATCCAAACAGCCATCCAAGGTAACGTTCGGATTATCTTCGATACAGATGGTGCCTTGGGCGATGATATCAAATGCGTGTGATCTTCTCACCTCATCCACCGCACGGGCAACGCCTTTCAAGACCCGTATATCATTCAGGCCATGGAAATTCTGCAGGATATTCATGCCCATTTTGGCGTATTCCAGCACCATGGCATAGACAACATCATAGGGTTGTGGTTCATACCCGAAGAGAAAATCCCCACGGATAAGCGCGGATTGACGCACGCCCTTTTTTTCGAAGGCATACAGAATTTTTGCTACTTCTTCCCATTCCTTGCGGCCTTTTTTGGCAAACAGGTCAAAAAAGGTGCCGCCGCCTGTCTGGATGGAATCGGTGCCGATCAAATGTGCATTCGGGTGCGCGCGGATAATTTCATCCGCGGACGGGTTGGTGCCGAACAGGGATTGGATGGCATCCCGGTAAACTTCTTGGAACCCGATCAAGGGATTGGCATTCGGGGCAGAGGTCGCGTTTAGTGTCATACAAAATCCTGTTTTGGCCGTCTTTGATGATGAGGGCCAAATCTTAAAATCTGGTAAGTTTTATGGCAAGTATATATTATTGTGCAGTGCGGGATAATACGTCGCGCGCCACATTAATCTGCCGGGCAATCCATTCGGTGCCTTTCCGGTCAGGATGAAATTTTTT
>CAZZGO010000097.1:0-5256 GCA_964654245.1 uncultured Pseudobdellovibrionaceae bacterium
AAACCTTCCAGCGTTGTAGATATTCAAGGAAGTCTGTCTTTCAAGGATGATTTGCTCCGCGTCGTCAAAAATCTGGGACGGATTAAACCTTCAGGCACACCTGACAATTACGTGACCACGGCGGTGGCTAAACCTGCGGCACGCCCCAGTACGATGTCTGGCACGTTTACGCTCAACACATCGCCCACCACCTATAAAGGCGCACCCGCCATCATTGCCATCGGGTCATCTACGGGCGGCCCGAATGCGCTGTTTGAGGTTATTCCCCATCTGGCCGGCTTTCGAATCCCGATTGTCCTGACCCAGCATATGCCCGCCACCTTTACCGCCATTCTGGCACAACACATCTGCAAGCAGACAGGCGTTGACACCGTCGAAGGTGCCGAAGGTATGCCGCTTGTCCCCGGCCGGGTGCATATCGCGCCTGGCGGCTTTCATATGCTGATCAAAAAGAATGAATCGGGCGTACCGTCAATCACCCTGTCCACTGACCCGCCGGAGCATTTTTGCCGCCCGTCCGTCAACCCGATGATCCGAAGCCTTCTGCCGATCTACGGAAGCCGGATATTGGCCGTGATCCTGACCGGCATGGGCGCCGATGGGGTCGAGGCCTGCAAACAGCTGACCGAAGGTGGCGGGCGCGTCATTGCCCAAGACGAGGCCACCAGCGTGGTGTGGGGTATGCCGGGGGCGGTGGCGACGGCGGGGGTCTGCTCGGCGGTGCTCCCCTTGAAAGAGATCGGCCCTTGGATTAAACAGAGTGTCATCAAAGGATAACCCACAGGTCACCCATGCATATCAGCAATTTTGATCTTTATCGTGACCTGCTTAAGGAAAAATCGGGTCTTACCCTGACCCCGGACAAGGCGTATTTGATTGAATCCCGCCTGATGCCCATCGCCAAAAAATGGGGATACACCAGCCTTGATAATATGTGCATGGCCCTTCGCGGCGTGCCCGACCCTAACCTGATCAAAGACATCGTCGAGGCGATGACCACCAACGAGACATCTTTTTTCCGCGACACCAAACCGTTTGATTTGTTCCGTGACCATATTCTCCCCACCATGATGAAAGACCGCGCCAGCGCACGCAAAATCAGAATATGGTGCGCCGCCGCGTCGTCGGGTCAGGAACCTTATTCGCTGTCCATGTTGCTCAAGGAAAAAGGCGCTGCCCTCGCCAACTGGCAGATCGATATCCTCGGCACCGATATTTCCACCGACATCCTGGAAACCGCCAAGCGGGGGGAATATTCACAATTCGAAGTGCAACGCGGCCTGCCCATTACCATGCTGATGAAATATTTTGAACAAAAGGGCGAACGCTGGATCATCAAAGACGACATCAAGAAAATGGTGAAATACCAATATTTCAACCTGCTGGATAACATGGCGGCGTTGGGGCGGTTTGATGTTGTGTTCTGCCGGAACGTGCTCATTTATTTCGACAAGGAAACCAAAGGCGAAATTCTGGGGCGCATTGCCAAACAAATGGCACCGGACGGGATGTTAGTGTTGGGCGGCGCGGAAACCGTGATGGGCATTACCGACACCTTCAAGGCCGTGCCCGACAAACGCGGGCTTTATACGCGCGCCGACGCCCCTGCCCTTGCGTCTGCTTCGGCAACATCTGCGGTGAAGTGATTAATTTTATAGGTCAATCATAAGCGCAATCACGCAGAGGTCGTCTTGGGCGCATTCAACAAGGCAAAATCTATAAGGCTGTTTATCCAATCTGCTGTTTTATCAAAATTGATACCGATGTCCTTCAATTTTGAATTATCTATTGTCCACTCCCCCGGCCGATTGAAAAGGGATTTTATATCAGGCTCAGCATTCATAAAATCTGGAATGTCTATATGCCTCTTATCTTTTAAATATTCGATAATTTGACGCGCACTCAGATCACCTTCTGAGCAAGCATTAAATACCCCCATGCGATGATGAAGACCTATTTCATACAAAGTTTGGGCGGCACAATCAGAAGAAATAATACTTATTTTATTTTGTTGTATTGGTGCCAATCCTTTTAAAATCTGATGAATAAAATTATTAAATCTATCTGTGGGATCTGCCTTGCCTAGGACGACGGGAAATCTAACACGTGTATTTTTTATGGTACTTTGGGATAAAGTATGTTCAGCATCACGCTTACCCGTTGCATAATCACTTCTATCAGAAATAGTATGATTTTCTGCAATGAAATCATCTTCTATGGCGTTAGAACAGACCGAGCCATAAACACCGATCGTTGAGGTCATGATGTAATGACTACATCTTTGAGAAAATATCTCAGAAGAAATTTTTGCATCATGGGCATTGAAACATATTTGATCATAAATGATGTCCCACTTCTGTTCTGCGAGTACTGATAAGCTGGACGCTTGGGTTCGATCTATTTTGACGTATTGGTGGCTTGATTCAGGCTTATGACGTGACGCAATCACAGCATCAGGCCAATAGTTAGCAAGTTGCTTACCAAAAAAACCTGTCCCGCCTAGAATTAAGACTTTCATTACATCATCTATTTCAGCCGTATGAATTACTGATTATCCCCCATCTTCAGCGCATTAATGAACGCGCTTTGCGGGATTTCAACATTGCCGTACTGGCGCATCTTTTTCTTGCCTTCCTTCTGTTTCTCCAGAAGTTTACGTTTACGCGACACGTCACCGCCGTAACATTTGGCCGTCACATCCTTGCGAAGCGCGGAGAGCGTTTCCCGCGCAATCACGCGCGCGCCAATGGCCGCCTGAATGGCGATTTTGAACATCTGCCGCGGGATCAAATCTTTTAACCGTTCACACAGCGCGCGTCCTCGGCGTTCGGCCTGGGACCGGTGGATGACCATCGCCAGCGCATCCACGCCTTCGTCATTCACGCGGATTTCCATTTTCACCAGATCGCCTTCGGTGTACCCATCGAGTGCGTAATCAAACGACGCATAGCCGCGCGAGATGGATTTCAATCGGTCATAGAAATCAAACACCACCTCGTTGAGCGGAAGCCGGTACACCAGCATCGCCCGGTTGCCAACATAGGTTAATTCCACCTGAACGCCCCGGCGTTCCTGACAGAGTTGAAGAAGCCCACCCAGATATTCATCCGGCACCAAAATGGTGGCCTTGATCCATGGTTCTTCGATTTTCGCGATATAGACAGGGTCTGGCATATCGACGGGGTTATATAATTCCGAGACAACGCCTTTGTTGTCGGTGATTTTATAGACCACGCTGGGCGCGGTCGGGATCAAATCCAGATCAAATTCACGCGAGAGCCGTTCTTGGATAATCTCCATATGAAGAAGTCCCAAAAACCCGCACCGGAAGCCCAGCCCCAATGCCTGAGAAGTTTCCATTTCGTAATGAAGCGATGAATCGTTGAGCGCGAGTTTGCCCAGTGAATCACGCAGTTTTTCAAACTCCCCCGCGTCCACAGGGAAAAGCGAGCAGAACACCATCGGGATGGAGGGTTTAAACCCGGGGAGCGATTCTGTCGCAGGCGTGCGGTCATCCGTGATGGTATCGCCGATTTTGGTTTCCGTGATTTCCTTGATCGATGCTGTAATGAACCCCATTTCCCCCGGGCCCAGCACATCCAGCAAAACATGTTTGGGCGTGAACATCCCCACGCGGTCAATTTCCCGCACCGCCCCGGCCTTCATGAACCTGATCTTCTGGCCTTTGCGTAAATATCCGTCAATCACCCGCACCAGAATAACCACGCCTAAGTAACTGTCATACCAGCTATCGACGAGTAACGCTTTGGTGGGGGCATCCGGGCGTCCTTTGGGGGATGGCAGGCGTGTGACAATCGCCTCGAGCAGTTGATCGATATTCAATCCCGATTTACCGGACACACACACGGCTTCGGACGCATCCAGCCCGATCACATCTTCGATCTGCTGTTTCGCGCGGTCAATATCGGCGGCGGGTAAATCGATCTTGTTAATGACCGGAATAATTTCATGGTTGTTATCGATGGCCTGATACACGTTGGCCAGTGTTTGTGCCTCGACGCCTTGTGACGCATCCACCACCAGCAATGACCCCTCACAGGACGCCAGCGAGCGTGAAACCTCATACGCGAAATCCACATGCCCCGGCGTATCCATGAGGTTGAGTTGGTATTCCACCCCGTCTTTGGCGGTATAGGCCAGGCGCACGGTCTGCGCCTTGATGGTGATGCCGCGCTCCCGCTCCAGTTCCATGTTGTCCAGAACCTGCGCTTTCATCTCCCGTGCCTCAAGCCCGCCGCAGGTCTGAATCAGCCGGTCAGCCAGCGTGGATTTTCCATGGTCGATATGCGCGATAATCGCGAAATTGCGGATCTGGGATAGTGGTTTGGTCGGGGTTTGGCTCATAACCTCCGGAACATAAGGATTTTGCGCCGGAAAGCAAGTACAGCCACGCTAAATACCCCTTATTCACCCCGCGAGAGGGGATTGAGGGGCGATAGGCTTTGGGATATGCTCTGCCCCATACGAATCAACGGCTTTTTTCAAAGGAGTAGCCATGACACAGGAAAACGGAAAAAATATGAAAGGCCTTCTCATTGCGCTGGCGGTACTGGTTGTACTCGCGGCCGTGGGATTTTTTGTTCTGAAACCCAAAACCACCCCGGCCACGCCCGATGGCATGGCGCAGGTCGAAGGTGCCGTTGACGGCGCCGCTGTAGATCCGTCTGCCACGACCCCCGAAGCCGGTATGACCGAAGCAACAGCAGAGACAACAGATGAAACCGCCGCCGAAGCGGGCGCATCCGACGTGACGCCACCCATGGCCCCCCCTGTTGATCCGGCAGGCCTGCCCGTGACAGATCCGGCCGCACCGGCTGCCCCCATGGTACCGACAGAAGTTCCAGCAGATACTACACCTGTTACACCTGTTACACCTGTTACACCTGTTACGCCGACGACAAATGTTCCGGCGGGCGTACCGACCACACCCGAAGTGTTAAATGCGCCAACACCGGTGCCACCAGCGGACACAACCTCTATTACACCGCCTGAAATGCCGGCAATCGCGGCACCCAAAGCCGCCGATCAGTGCGGTTTGGGGAATGTCATTGGCTCCAAAGCTGAGGGCATGGATCTGAAAGGCATGACCGTTCTGAAACCCGGCGAAGTAGCCGCCGCAGATGCCAAGAATGTGGTTGAAGTTGATGCCTCAGGCACCATCATGCGCGTGATCTGCCCGTAATTATCCGGCAAACATCAAGACACAAAAAAGCCGGCAACCGCCGGCTTTTTTTA
>CAZZGO010000098.1:0-5233 GCA_964654245.1 uncultured Pseudobdellovibrionaceae bacterium
TTGACCCCAAGCAGGGACGCGCCTTTTTAGCCTTGGGCACCGCCCTTGACGCACAAGGAGACCATGAAGGCGCCGAAAAAGCCTTTCGTCAGGGATTAAATATCTGGAAAGGTGACCCTGCGCCTATTTTAAACAATCTGGCACTTAATTTAGCCGCGCAAGGTAATATCGACGAAGCCTTGAATGTGCTCGACCGCGCGCGCAAGCTCTCGCCTGGCCGAATGGAAATTGAACGTAACTATCGGATTATTTCCACCTTGAACGAAGGACAGATCAAGAAAAAACCTGCGGTTACACCAGCCTCGTCCGCGACACCCGCAAAGCCGGCCACTACCCCGGCCAAGCCTTCGGCGGAAAAACCTACCGCCAAGCCAGCGGCAGATAAAGTCGAAGACGAAAAACCAAAAATGTAGAATCAAGATTTTGATATCCCTATAAAAGGGGCGCAACTGCGCCTCTTTTTTTATCCGCCCACGCCTGCCGCCGATGCCGAAATACCGGCAGGGCCCAAGATTACAATAAACAACGCTGGCAGAAAAAATAAAATCATCGGCACGGTTAATTTAGGCGGCAAAGAAGCCGCTTTTTGTTCGGCGTTGGACATACGCACATCCCGAAGTTCGTCGGCCATAACCCGAAGCGCTTGGGATACGGATGTCCCATATTGTTCGGCTTGGATCAACGCGGTGGCAAATGATTTCCCATACCCGCCGACACGCTTGCCAAAATCACCCAGAGCCGCCCGGCGGTCACTCAACATGGCCATCTCCGCACTTAAGATACCGAGTTCTTCCGCCAAAACAGGGGATTGTTCCGCTATTTCATGCGCTACGCGTTCCACCGTCTGCTCAAGGCCAATCCCCCCCTGCACGCAGATCAACATGATATCCAGTGCATCCGGAAAGGTGAAGTTTAATTCCTCAATCCGCTTCATCGCCTGATTTTTGACAATAATTTTAGGCAAATAATATCCAGATACCATCGTACATCCCAGCACCAGCATTTGCACAACACTGGAAACCTCTTTATCCCCCTTACTTAATACCAGCATGGCAAACCCTGTCAGCACTAGGGGCAGAATAATCTGCGCCAGAATAAATTTAATCGGTGCTTTGGGATCGCGAATACCCGCCTGAAGCAATTGCTCCCGGATACCCTCACCCATTTCGCCAAACATTTTCTGAATTTTAAAGAATGTGGCCACAGACTCTCTGGCAGAAAGAGCTTTCTGTCCTTTTTTATCCAGACTGTCTTTTGTCTGTTGATATAAATCCTGCCGGCGTTTTTCAATGATGGATTTAAATCGTTCCTTTTTCTGCGACCTGTTCAACAAAGGCAGAACAAAGGCCGCAAACGACAAGGCCGCGCCCAAGGCACTTCCGATGATAATTAATATATCAGAGCTGATACCAAACATTGCGTATCCTACACCTTAAAATTAATCATCTGGCGCATGACCAGAATACCAATGCCCATCCAGATCACTGCCCCGGTTAACATCATTTTTCCGGTCGGTGTAGTGAATAACAAAATAATGTAATCGTAATTCACAAAATAAAGACCTGTTGCCACAAGATTAGGCAAAGCCCCGATAATCATCGCAGATGCCTTGGCTTCAGAGGATAAGGCCTGCACTTTTCGTTTCAGCCTAAATCTAGCGCGGATCAGGGCAGCCAGATTCTCAAGCACATCCGACAATGATGAACCCGTTTGGGATTGAATAGAAACGGCCGTTGCAAACATACCCATTTCAGGAATAGGAATACGCCGCGCCGCCGACAATACTGCTTCGGAGAGCGAGACACCAATTTTTTGCTGATCAAAAATACGTCCCATTTCCTCACCCACAGGGCCAGAATATTCACGGGCAACCATTTTAATGGCTTCAGAAACCGGCATCCCCGCCCGAAGCAGGCGAGTCATTGCATCCAGACTATCGGCAAAATCATCCAAGAATTTTTTTTGCCGTGATGACGCCATCATCGACAGTACCAATCGAGGCAGCCCTAGCAACCCAATAACACCAATAAAAATTGTTACCAGCATGGACATGTCAAAAATGTAAGCTGTAAGGATGCTTAATACACAGGAAATCAATGAAAAAACCCAGAATTTTCCTTCCGATATTTCAAGTCCCGCCTGTGTGATACGGTCCTTGAGGGTGATTTCCCCTTTTTTCTTTTGTTTGCCGTCTTGTTCTTCTCCGGTGCCTTTTAATTTTTTGGCAATTTCTGCCCGGCGTTGATTGGGATCTCCCTTACGAGCGCGCTCTGACGAGCTGACACCCACAACCTGCATCAAACGTTGCTTTTTTTCTGACTGGGCGTTGATATAGATAAAAATGCCCATACCCAGAACAATAAATGTAATCAAGCCGATGAGAATGAAGGTCAGCATCAATCAAAGGCCTCTTCCATCGCGTCCAGAACCATCCGTTCAACCCCAAATTGACGGGCTTTATCCCAGAATTTAGGACGCATCCCGGATGATTTAAGACGCGTGATGAGCTTACCCGTCTCATCTTCACCCTCGATTTCCAACTTAAAGAGATCCTGCATGGTGACAACATCTCCTTCCATGCCGGTGATCTCTGAAATATGGGTGACCTTACGCGATCCATCACGCAAACGTTGTACCTGCAGAATGACATTCACCGCAGAAGCAATCTGTTCCTTGACAGCTTGTTGCGGCAGATTAAGCCCGCCCATCGCAATCATGTTTTCCATACGGGATATGGCTTCTCTGGGGTTGTTGGCGTGCACCGTCCCCATGGAACCATCGTGGCCTGTATTCATGGCCTGCAGTAGATCAAAAGCTTCAGGGCCCCGAACCTCCCCCACGATAATTCTTTCAGGGCGCATCCGAAGACAATTTTTGACAAGATCACGCATGGTAATTTCGCCCACGCCCTCCAAGTTGGGAGGGCGCGTTTCAAGACGCACCACATGTGGCTGTTGAAGCTGAAGTTCACACGCATCCTCGCAGGTGATAATACGTTCGCCCGGTTCAATATACCGGGTCAGACAATTCAGCATCGTAGTTTTACCGGATCCCGTTCCCCCGGAAACCAGCACGTTCACCCGGCAACGTCCGACCGCCATAATCAATTTTGCGGCACTGGGAGTCATGGCCCCAAATTCCAACAATTTTTCGAGTGTTAATTTATCTTTTTTGAATTTACGAATAGTCAGGCAAGCCCCATCCACAGCGAGAGGCGGGATAATCGCATTCACACGAGACCCATCAGGCAGACGCGCATCGCATATGGGGGATGATTCATCCACCCGGCGCCCAATCGCCCCCACAATACGCTGGGCGATTGTGGTCAAATGCTGATTATCTCGGAATTTTATTTTCGTTTTTTCAATTTTACCTTTGACTTCAATATAGGTGATATCAGGGCCATTAATCATGATATCGGCGATATCATCGCGTTCCAAAAGTTCCTCCAAGGGGCCAAAGCCCAACATATCATCGGAACATTCTTTGGATATTTTTGAAAGTTCTGCCGGCGTAACGTCCAGATTTCGAAAACGGGCAATTTCTTCAACGGCAGATTTAACTTCGGATCTGGCTTCTTCGGCCTTCATACGCGCCAAAGCCTTTAAGTCAATCCCGTCTCTTAAGTCAAGCCATATGCGGTTTCGAGCCCGTTGGAGCCGCAAAGTTGTCATCGGATCGGTATGTTCTAACTCCTCGGATGCAGGCTCCCCGCCCATGAACATGCCGTCATCAAAAGTTGATGCCTTCTTTTCTTTCGCGGGTGCCGTATTTTCTACCTTGATAGGCTTAGCTTCTGGAGCAGAAGGTTTTTTGACATCAGGGGTTATGGCCGCCTCTGGCTTGGGCGGCGGGGCGGATGAAGGCGAAGGTGGAAGACCACCAGATGATTTTTTTCCAAACATTATTTTGTTTTCAGTTTGCTAATGAATCTATCCAGAACATTATCCGAAGCCAGTGTTTTTTCATGCATATCAGAAAAAGACCCGGATAAAATCTTTTTTGTTAGCGGCAGAAGACGAGATACAATCTCATATGAGGCTTTATGATGCCCGATTGCATGACCTTCATTTTCGCTTCCGATAAATAATTTGGAATCATATGGGATAACGGCTGACGGTTTTTGATCTAGAACCGTGTTAATATCAGACAGTGACACTTCTTTACCCACAGCCATCCCTTGCATATTGAGCACTAGATCAACCCCTTCGAGCGATCCGCCGTGCAAGGTTTTTATTTCCGCCATAATAGACCGCGTAAACCGGAGTGAAGAAAGCGTCGGCGTCGTCACAATAATAATCTGGTGGGAGCGATTTAAGAGCGTTCGTTTCAAAGCAGGAATAGAAGAAGATAAATCTGCCACGACGACCGGGTTCAGCCCCATCATCATGTCGATCAGTGTTTCATATTGCTGTGCCTGAACCGAAGCCTCTAACATCGCCTCGCCGCCACATGCCAAGACTTTAAGCTTATCAGAAGCTTGGAAAATCATACGTTTTAAGGTGTCGTGATCTTTGTTCACGGCCGCGCGGACAGCTTCAGCCAAGCTAGCTTGAGGTTCGTATCCCATCGTCACGCCAAGGGATGACCACCCGCCTGCGGCATCCAGAAAAAATGTTTTTTCGCCCGCACGATCGGCAATGCCCCATGCCAGACATTGCGCCAGACAAGATGTACCTACGCCGCCCTTGGCACCGATCACGCTAATCAGACGACTTTCGGACGCCCCTAATTGGGATATCAGACCACTGGCCAGCGTTTCACCCAATATATCTGTGGGCACAGAACGTACCAGATAATCGCTGATCCCCATGGCCGTTAAACGGCGATATAAATTCACATCATTGACAGGACCAATAACAATCGCATTGGTTCCTTCGGCGCAATAAGCCGACAAAGCCTCTAGGCGGTTTGTAAAACTTTCGTCTGTACTATCTGTTTCAATGATAATTAGCGCCGGAGAAGAGACCTGCTGATAATTTTGGATAGCCGTTTCGACATCCCCTTCTTCGATACTGATAGTCACCCGGGCGAAGCGCCAATCGTCGCTTAAGGCACGCGCCGCCTCGATCGTAGATTTATCCTTAAGAAAAAAATCTACGGTGGCAGATGGCAAAAGCACCGACGTGCCTTTGTTTTTTTGTTGATCGCTCATTCCCCGTCCCTGCCCTTACACCCATAACTTTCTTATTCGGTTTGAAGATCTGAACGTTCAAACCGGTCTAAAGTTCTA
>CAZZGO010000099.1:0-5215 GCA_964654245.1 uncultured Pseudobdellovibrionaceae bacterium
ACCCGCTTACGTCCCGTAAAGCTGGCGACATCATCCGCAGAGCGCACCGGGGTGCGGGCAAGACGTTTAGCCTTTTTTCTGTTCACAGGCGCCTGTTCGGCAGAGGATTTTTTGCTGGGTTTCGCGTTCATATGTTCCAATCCTTAAAGATATAGTCGTCCAATACGAATTTTTTGACCGTTTCACGCACGAAAACCGCTATCCCCCCGGTCACAGGAGAAGCGGATCAAGTCTTTGAAATACTTATATTTTTGGCGGTTTAAGTGCCGTCACCTTAACCCCGTATCTGTTCGCTTGGCGCCGTTATGGCTGAGCCGGAAGCGAATGTCAAGCAAACCGTTAACAAAAAAAGCATCCCGGCTTGAGCCGGGATACATTTTTACGAAATCCAGACCTATGAATTTCACAGGCCGGGCTCCGGGTTTAACCCCCTGATAAGGGAGAAAAACCCGGGAGAACCAAATTACTTCAGTTCAACTTTCGCACCAGCATCAGCCAGTTGTTTTTTCAGTTTTTCAGCTTCGTCTTTTTTCACGCCTTCTTTGACAACTTTGTTGCCGGCTTCGACGAGGTCTTTAGCTTCTTTCAAACCCAGACCGGTGATCGCACGAACTTCTTTGATCACGTTGATCTTGTTGGCACCACCATCAACGAGGAAAACGTTGAATTCGGTTTTCTCTTCTGCCGCAGGGCCTGCTGCTGCTGCAACAGCCATGACAGGTGCGGCCGCTGCCGCGGTAACGCCCCATTTGTCTTCCAGCATTTTGGACAGCTCAGCGGCTTCCAAAACTGTCAGGGTCGACAATTCATCTACGATTTTCTCTAAGTTAGCAGCCATTTTCTTTCTCCTTTTTAAAAACAGTTAAATGGTTGTTGATACAAATTAAGCTTTTTCGCCATAAGCCTTGGTGACGCCGACCATGTTGCGGGCGGGCGCCTGAAGCACGCCAACCAGTTTCGTGGGCGCGGCCACCAAAAGACCGACAATCTTGGAACGAAGTTCGTCGAGGCTGGGCAGACTGGCCAATTTTTTAACGGCGTCTGCATCCAAAACGACAGACCCCATGGATCCGCCCAAAATGACCAATTTGTTATTTTTCTTGGCAAAATCGGCAATGGCTTTGGCCGCCGCAACCGGGTCTTTGGATGTTGAAATCGCGGTCGGACCCGAGAGCAGGTTAGAAATCGATTCATATTCCGTGCCCTTGGCGGCAATCGTCACAATCGTGTTTTTGGCAACGCGGTAATTTACACCGGCGCCGCGCGTGGCCACACGTAAATCATTGGTGGCCTGGGCATCCAGACCATCGTTGCGTGTCACCACCACGATGCTGGTTTCTTTTAAAACGGCATTGATTTTGGCCGCTTCTTCTTTTTTCTGGGCCGGGCTCATAGGCATGGCAAATAATCCTTTTGTTTGTTCACAATAAAAAAGCGACCCCTAGGGGTCGCCTATCCAAGATGTCAGTAAAAGAGAGTAGTCAGCTATAATGCTGAGTGGTGTCACTTTTACCTATCTATGCGGGTTTATTAAGCAATCTGCCCCCGCAGTCTTGGACAGGAAACACCGCGTATAAACCACGCCCTGTGTTCGGCGTCAAGAGATATTTTAAAATAAAACTCAGCCAATAAAAAAACCTTCCCGATATCTCTATTCGGGAAGGTTTTTTAACTTGGTGTCGTTTAAACTAGGCCGCCTTAGAGGCATGCGCCAGGGTCATGCTGGAGAGATCCAGTTTAATCCCGGGACCCATCGTTGAGGATAGGGTCACCTTCTTCATGTATGTCCCTTTGGCACCGGCAGGCTTTGCCCGGTTAATCGCATCCACAAAGGCCGTGATATTTTCGGCCAGTTGTTTTTCGCTGAAGGATGCTTTACCCACGCCTGCTTGGATGATCCCGGCTTTTTCAGCGCGGAATTCAATCGAACCGGCTTTGGCTTCTGTTACGGCCTTAGCTACATCCGGGGTCACCGTGCCCAATTTAGGGTTCGGCATCATACCTTTAGGACCCAGGATTTTCGCCACCTGACCGATGAGACCCATCATGTCCGGGGTGGCGATACAGCGATCAAAATCAATCGTGCCGCCCTTGATTTTTTCGATCAAGTCTTCCGCGCCCACTTGGTCGGCACCGGCTTTTTTGGCTTCTTCCTGCTTTTTTGGATCTTTCGCAATGACGGCCACGCGAATTTTCGCGCCCGTCCCATGCGGCAGGGAAATCATCCCCCGCACTTGTTGATCCGCATGTTTGGGGTCAATCCCCAAATTAAGCGCCAGATCGACCGTTTCATCAAATTTACGCTGTGCCGCGCATTCCTTGATGATTTTAACAGCTTCGGCCAGCGCGTATGTTTTGGTCGCATCGACCTTGGCGGCGTTGGCTTTGTTGATTTTCGTTTGTTTGGTCATGATCTAGCCCTCCACCACGTCAATACCCATGGAACGCGCCGAACCTTCGATGATGCGCATCGCACCGTCCAGATCCTTGGCGTTCATATCTACCATCTTGTCTTGGGCGATGGCTTTGATTTGTGATTTCTTAATCACACCCGCCACATCGCGGCCTGGCAGTTTTGACCCGGACTGAAGTTTCGTGGCTTTTTTGATGTAATAGGTGTTCGGTGCCTTGCGGGTAATGAACGTAAAGGATTTATCCTTATAGACCGTGATTTTCACGGGAATCGGCATGCCTTTTTCCATGTCACCTGTTTTGGCGTTAAATGCCTTGCAGAATTCCATGATGTTCACGCCTTTTTGACCCAAGGCAGGACCCACCGGGGGTGACGGGTTTGCGCCACCCGCCGGGATAATCAGGCTGATATAGCCTGTGATTTCTTTTGCCATCATAACCTCCGTTAACTTTTGGCGTTTAACGTGGCCCGTGGTGCGGCTCAAAACATGGACTTTGGGGCGTTTTGAGAACCTCCCACAGACTTACAAAGCGGGGTTATAGGGGGGAAGTATTCAAAAGGCAAGAAAAACTATGAGGCAGACGCCTAGCCACCATAAGTCAACCGCATATCAGCTCCATGCTCACTCCCCAATGCATGCCCGCCCAAGACTGGGTTTATGCGTGCTCCCGCAGGCAATTGCCTTATTTTCTGAGCCGCGGAAGCGGCGGCGCGCCCGGCGGGTGTTTCTTTGGCCACCCATGTCACATAGGATTCTGCGCTGGCAATCCCGCGTTTCATTTCCCGGGAGAGATGTTCGAGTCTAAGTTTTTCTTCAGGGGAATAAGTAAAGCTTGTTAAATCCCGATCTATCTGACCCGCGATAGATGTCATATCCCCCGGCATCAGGTATATGGCGGCATGAGGATTATTGTTTAATGTAAAAACGCCATAAAGCTGGATGTGCCCTTTCTGAAGTCCCACATGCGAAAAGGATAGATTATGTTTTTCCATCACAAACAAGAGTGCCGGCACCAAACCATCCGCTTGCGTGTTGGCCGCAGAGACAAATTTCTGCCGGGCAGTGTAAAGAAGAGGCATGTTAGCTTACTCGCCAAAAAAATCTAGAACTGGCGCGGGAGCTGGTGTTCCCTTGGGAATATCTTGAACGGGCGTAGGAATAAAACCCGCGTTTCCAGCCTCTTCCATACCCATATTTTGTGCGGCGTCCTTCAAAGCTTGCGCCGGATCAACAGGTGTTTGGATCGCGGATGTTTCATTAGGATTCTGATCTGAAGATGTTGTCATATACCCTCCTATTTTTTACGAAAAATAGGAGGGATCGACATATTTGTCAAATATTTTATTGAAAAATGAAACTATCAGTTAAAAAAAACGAAGCTTACGCTTTTTCGACCTGACCATATTCCAGTTCCACCGGGGTCGCCCGGCCAAAGATGGACACGGAGACTTTCAGGCGGCCTTTTTCTTCGTCCACTTCTTCGACCACGCCGGTGAATGACGCAAAGGGGCCGTCTGCCACTTTGACTTCTTCGCCGATATCAAACTGAATTGCGCGGCGGGGGCTTTCGACCCCTTCTTGGATTTGTTTGATCAGACGCTCGGCTTCTTTTTCGGTGATGGGGGCTGGTTTATTGGCGGCGCCTAAAAACCCGGTCACTTTCGGTGTGTCCTTAATCATGTGCCAGACATCATCCGACATATCGAGCTTAGCCAGCACGTATCCGGGGAAGAATTTACGCTCCGCATTGACCTTCTGGCCGCGCTTCATTTCGACCACTTCTTCAGTCGGTACCATGATATCCTGAACCCGTTCCGAAAGGCCTTTTTTGGCCGCCTTATCCCGGATGGTTTCCGCCACCTTGTTTTCAAAACCGGAGTAAACGTGAAGAACGTACCAACGATGTGCCATGACTGACTTCCTTTTCTTTGCTGTCTTAAAAAATTTCTAGCCGCCGATATTCAAGATCATCTTCACCACGAAGGCGATGATCTGATCCGACACAAACAAAAACAATGACGCCAGCGTCACCATCACAAAAACGGCAATCACGCTGACGGTGGTTTCCTTGCGGGTCGCCCATGTGACTTTTTGCATTTCGGCGCGCACCTGACGGAAAAATTCTAACGGGCTGGTTTTTGTGCTCATGTCTTTGATATCCTT
Source organism: uncultured Pseudobdellovibrionaceae bacterium (assembly GCA_964654245.1). GTDB lineage: Bacteria > Pseudomonadota > Alphaproteobacteria > Micavibrionales > Micavibrionaceae > UWPOB-MICAV1. The sequence goes on from CAZZGO010000099.1 coordinate 4,578, forward strand.
ATTTCTTTTCGTTTCCCTTCAGCCGTTCGTAACCCCGGTGGGGGCAAAAGAACAGTTAATATGAGGGGAATGTCCCGTTATATACGGTAAAAAAAACCCTTTGAGAAGGGGTATTTTTACCCCTGCCCCTGCGCCATCTGGGCGGCCTGACGTAGGGCGGCAATCAAACTCTCTGGCCGCGCCCGGCCTGTCCCCGCGATATCGAACGCCGTCCCATGATCGGGGGATGTGCGAATTATCGGCAAACCCAGCGTCATATTCACCCCGCCATAAAAATCTAGCGTCTTCAGGGGGATCAACGCTTGGTCATGATAGAGGCACACAGCCACATCATAACCTGCCCGGGCATCCGCGTGAAACATCGTATCGGCAGAATGGGGGCCTGTCACGTTCAGCCCTTCTGCGTGTAATTGTTCAATGGCCGGGATGATGATCTCCTGCTCCTCGCCCCCCATCAGCCCGTTTTCGCCCGCATGCGGGTTCAATCCCGCCATCGCTAACCTTGGATGTTCAATCCCCATCTGCGTGGTCATAGCACGGGCAATAAGCCGTGTTTTGGTCACGATCATGTCGCGGGATATTTGACCCGGAACATCTTTAAGCGGAATATGAATCGTCAGCGGCACCACGCGTAACCC
>CAZZGO010000100.1:0-5194 GCA_964654245.1 uncultured Pseudobdellovibrionaceae bacterium
GCCCGCGTCGTAGATATCTTCGCGCGCCGTCTCACCTCGCAGGAAAGCATGACACGTGATATTGCCACGGCGATACAATCTGCCCTTGCCCCCAAAGGTGTCGCTGTCATGGTGCGCGCCGACCATCAATGTATGAGCACACGCGGCGTGGGGAAACAAGGCACCAGCACGGTCACATCGTATTTCTCCGGCTGTTTTGATGACACGGCCACACGTGCCCGTTTCATGGAGATGGTTCGTGGGTAACCCCCGGGTCATCCTGCCTTCTTTTTCTGCATCCACCGCGCTCATGATCCTTCTGGGCAATGCCATACCAGTGCTCGGAGTGATCTTCTGGGGCTGGGATATTTTTTCCCTGTTCGTCATGTTCTGGCTGGAAAATATCATCATGGGTCTGTTCATGATCATCCGTATCCTGTTCTATGGCCTCAGCTCCCCATGGGATATTCCGGGCAGAGTGGGCATGGGGGCGTTTTTTACCCTTCATTACGGCATGTTTTGTCTGGGTCATGGTGTCTTTGTCTTTTCATTATTTTCTCCCCATGAATTTGATGCAAGCGGCTTTCCCCCTGATTTTATAAATGCCCTGAACCCAGAGGATATTCCGTTTTTCTTCTGGGCTATGGGGGGCATGATACTCGCCGAATCTCTAAGATATTTTGAGGATGTAAGAACATCCGTTCCCTACAGCCAAACAGAAAAAGATAAAAAAACCCTGTCATTTATGGCCGCGCCCTATGGCCGGATGATTATTCTGCACCTCACCCTCATCATAGGCGGGATGATTACCCTGTCTTTGGATGCCCCCCAAAGTGCCGTGATTGTTCTGGTCGTATTTAAAACCCTTTTTGATATCGGGTATCTTATGCGCGCCGAGAAGAAGAACTTAAAACCTCATCCCCTTTGATCATTGGCTTTTAGGGCGCAGAATGTTACATCTATGTCTGACATGATCTCGTTTTCCCTGCCTTATTGGTATGATCTCCACGCCCATTTTCGTCAGGGTTCTGTGATGACGGATTACATTCAGGCGCATATCAACATGGCCTGCGCGGGTATTCTGGCCATGCCCAATACCAAGCCGCCGGTATCGCGGGTTACAGGCACATCCACGGATGAATACTGGACAATCGAATCCTATCTGACAGATCTTCGGGCGTCGGGCGGGAATGTATTTTCGGATATCATTGTCCCGCTTTATCTGACCCGGGACACCGCCCCGGATATGATCCGCGAGGGCGTAAAAAGCGGATATCTGCGCGCCGCCAAATATTATCCGCCGCATGGCACCACCAATTCTGACCATGGGTTCCCCTTAAGACATTTCATGGAAAACGGGGTCTTTTCGGCCATGGCCGATACCGGCGTGGTGTTATGCCTTCACGGTGAAGAACATGGGTTGGCGGGGGCTGATTATTTTGACCGGGATACCAACGCCGAAGATGTGTTCTATACACGTCATATGCCTGTGCTGGTGCAAAAATTTCCGAACCTTAAAATTGTCTGTGAACATATTACCACGCGTACCGCCGCCGAATTTGTAAGTGCGCAAGGAGATAACGTCTGCGCCACGGTGACGCCGCAGCATCTGTTATATACGGCCGGGCATCTGCTTCAGGGGTTCAAATATCATCTCTATTGCCTGCCGCTGGTCAAATTCAATACTGACCGTGCCGCCCTTCGGGACGCCGTAACGTCCCCGGCCAATACCCGTTTTTTTGCCGGTACCGATAGTGCGCCGCATGCCCTTAAGGCCACGGCCTGCGGCTGTGCGGCGGGCTGTTTTACCGGGAATATCGCCCCGCAACTCTATGCGCAGGCGTTTGAAGACTCAGGGGTTGATTTGGCCACGAAAGACGGCCAGACCCTCTTCCAGCGGTTTTTATGCGACAATGGCCCTCGTTTTTATGGTCTTACAATACCAGATCAACGCTTTACCCTGACGAAAACCCCCAGCCCGGTTCATATCCTCACCACCCGCGAGGGGACAGATATCATCCCCCTGCCGCTGGGGATGGGGCAGGACACCCTGCCTTGGACGCTGGAGCGGTAAATGGGTCAAGATATTGATAAAATTGAAGAAAAAATGGATTTTACCCCGCGCTTTGACGCGCAGGGATTAATCCCCGCCATCGCTCAGGACATCCGCACAGGGGATATTTTAATGCTGGCCTGGATGAACGAAGACGCGCTGGCACGCACGCTGGAGACCGGGCAAGCCCATTACTGGTCGCGGTCACGTCAGGAAATCTGGCATAAGGGCGCGACATCGGGTTCTTTTCAATATGTCAAAGAAATATGGGTGGATTGCGACCAAGATGCCCTGATCCTGCGGGTGACCCCGGAGGGCACCGGGGCGTGCCATACCGGGCGTCCCACCTGTTTTTACCGCCAAATTGACAGGCGTAACCCCGCGCGCCTTCAAAGATTGATCAATCCTTAAATCCCCGCGCATGGGACGATCAAGGGGAGGTCTGGATATATTGGCATTCTCTTTTTTGCCGGGCAGTTTTCACGTATCCTGAAAGAGCGTCTGATTCGTATATTATGTTTTGCTGTTTTCCATTCTATTTAAATATGTTGTTAAGCAATAACAGATAAATTGAATAAGGGGGGAATGCCTTTCGATATGAGGTCTTCCGATATTCATTCAACATGTCTGAAGGTAATGGTTGGTAGATCTCAACACACGGTTTCTGAACACATGACCACAGATTGGCCAGATACATCCGGCGCGGATCAAAAAACGCGCCCTACGCTGGGAGAGCGACTTCTCGGGTCGCCCGCACGCATCTGGAAAAGCCGGATCAGCTGGCGCATCGCGCTCTCGGTATTCTTGACGATCTTAATTGTTCAAGTCGCGCTTCTCACGCTTCAAATCCGCACCGTGGAATTCAAAATTCTGGACGATATAAAGGAAACAGGCCGAGCGGCGATTGCCCCGGCACTGGATAGCACCAAGACCGATATGCTGGCCTCTCCGGTGACACAAGAACGGGCACAGAATATTGTTTCAAATACCATCGTCCGGGGCATGGCCGTCTATAGTGCAGATCTAACTCTGCTGTCTTTACACGGCGAACCCGTATCCATGGTGATGATCGATCACCAAAGCACGATGAACAGTTACCGCACTGCAGACGGCAACGGATATGAGGTTGTCTTCCGTCCGGGGGATCTGGGTAAACCTTACGTGATTGTCGCCAAACTGGATGCACGCGAACTGGCCCGTGAAATTTATCAATATGTTCAGACCTCTATTTTGATCATGTGCCTGCTTTCTGCGCTTGTTACGACGGTGCTGATGATTTCTCTGGGGCACTGGCTTTTGGAACCTATTTTGTTTTTGCGGGAAAATCTTTTGCGGGCGGCTGAAAACCCCGAAAGCCCAAAAATCAAAGATTCTCCCTTTGACCAGAAAGATGAAATCGGCGGCGCGATAGCGCTAGCGCAACGACTGATTGAACAAAACGCGCATAACATCTCACAAATCAAAACAGCCGCCGAAGATAAAATCCATAAACTGGCGTATTACGACACCTTGACCGGTCTGCCAAACCGCACCTTGTTTATCCAGACCTTGTCAGAACAAGCCCGCAAAGCCAATAACGGCGACCAGACCAGCCGTTTTGCCGTGATCGCGATGGATCTTGATCATTTCAAGGATATCAATGATTCCATGGGGCATAATGTGGGGGATGCTATTCTGCGGGCGGTCGGTAAACGCCTTCGTGCCGGTCTGCCGGAATCAGCCTTGGTTGCCCGGTCAGGCGAGGATGAATTCGCTGTCACGATCCCCCTGCTCGAGGGCGGGGTAAATGCCCGTGACATGGGGGAAAAAGTGCAAAGCATTATTTCCCATGAAGCGTTCAAAGTCTTTAACGAGAATTTTCAGGTGCGCGCTTCGATCGGCGTTTCCTCATACCCGGATGACGGTATAGACCCCGATCAGGTTTTAAAAAACGCCGATATTGCCCTGAACCGCGCCAAAGAAGAAGGACGCGGAATCGTCAAGGAATATTCTGAAGATTTCGACCGCGCCGTTCAGCAACGTTTCCAGATGCTCCGTGATCTGCGCGATGCCTTGGAACGCGAAGAACTCTCGCTCGCCTATCAACCACAATTTGATTTACGTACAGGCAGATTAATCGGTGCCGAAGCTCTGCTTCGCTGGTTCAAAAAAGATGACAGCAAAAACGGCGGCACGTTTATTTCACCAGCTGAATTTATCCCTGTCGCAGAACAATCTGGATTGATTGTCCCGATCGGCGAATGGGTTTTACGTCATGCCTGTGAAAAAGTCGTAGAATGGAACAAGGCCGGACACGATATCCGCATGGCCGTCAACGTGTCCGGGGCGCAGTTTTATCAATCTGATATCGCTGGATATGTTGAAAAAGTTTTGACCGAAACTGGAATCAAACCCCAAAATCTGGAACTCGAAGTCACCGAAAGCGTCTTCATGGATGACGTCACCCACACGATTGCCACGCTTCAACGTCTGCACAGTCTGGGCCTTGAACTGGCGATTGACGATTTCGGAACAGGCTATTCATCATTGTCTTACTTACGCCAATTCCCGATTGACAGGCTCAAGATTGACCAATCCTTTATTCGTAATGCCCTGAATGACCCGGATGATGCGTCCATCGCCAAAACGATTATTGCCCTGGGCCGGGCACTTAACCTGCGCGTTATCGCCGAAGGCGTGGAAACCAAGGAACATGAAACCTTCCTGATGCGCGAGGGATGCGACGAAGTTCAAGGATATCGGTATTCCAAACCCGTTCCGGCAGATAAATTCGCGGACTTCCTCGCCAGCTATACTGGCTCCCTCACGGCATTTGATAAATAACCTTTATTTATTCTGAAGCAACAGGCGGAGGCTGAACTTGAGACTCAGAAGCTTCCGTTTGCCCAGGAAACGGGGGCAATCCCGGGGGCAAACCATCAACCACCGCCGGGGCAGTTAATATTTGACGGGGTTGCGAGGCAGAAGCTCTGTTGGAAATACCTTCTGGAATAGGGGCTCGCTTACATTGCAGATATGTATCATCGGCCTTGGTGCCCTCATCTTTATGTTCGATCATACCTTGCGGGCATTTCTTAAGCTCTGATCTTAAAAACGCAATCGTATCACGGTATATCCAGCAAAAGATAAATCCATCCTGACGGGCAAAATACTGCTCTGGCC
>CAZZGO010000101.1:0-5114 GCA_964654245.1 uncultured Pseudobdellovibrionaceae bacterium
TGCCAAAAGAGAGGTCACAATCGACATCGCCAGAATCTTTTTATGTCGCAAGGCGACCTGAAGGTATCGAAGTCCATATCGAATGCGGCGATCCTGACGGGTTAATCCGGGCAGAGTTTGAGCCAGATATTTTACAAAAAGCGGCATAAAAACGAACAGCAGAACCAGGCTTATTCCTACCCACACAGCAATGGTTTGAAACAGCTCTGAATCAATTTTGGGGGCAAGCATCGGCAGGAACACCGCCGACAGAATAATCAGAGCCGCCAGCGTCATCATCCGGTCCATGGCGGTGGCGATAAAGGATTTTAAAAGGCTGGCACCATATTGTACTGCTAATGCAATCCGGACAAAAATACCCCCCACAGATGTGATGAGTAACAGATTGGCCAGCATGCTGGAGAGTGTAATCTTGACCGAGTCCTGAAAGGTGAGGTGCCGCCGCCCGATATTTAATAAAATCTGCCACCGCAGGGACAAAAGGCACATCTGCGCGATAATCAAAAGAATGGCATAGACCCACGCCGAGGCCGAGATATGTGCCACGATGTCCCGAACCGTCGCCATGTCCAAGCGAAACAGGAATATGGCGAGTATCCCGACCGAGATCATCAGTTTTATAATAAGGCTTGTCTGCTTCATGATGTCTGGATATGCCCGGTAAAATATTTTAAAGACGATAGATTGCACGATCCCCCTTGGCGCAGGCAAGAGGGTATGCTTAATTTATATTATTTCTACCATACTTATATAGGAAAGGGTTTTCATGTCTATTCTGGCGTCACGCTTGTCACGTATTAAACCTTCGGCCACGTTGGCGGTGACGTCCAAAGTCACGGCCTTAAAGGCCGAAGGACGGGATATTCTCTCGCTGGGCGCGGGGGAGCCAGATTTTGACACACCTGATTTTATTAAAAATGCCGCCAAGGCCGCTTTGGATGCTGGGCAGACAAAATACACGGATGTCAGTGGCACTCCCGCCCTGAAAGATGCGATTATCGCCAAATTCAAACGTGAAAATAATCTGGACTACACTCGGGATCAAATCATCGTTGGTACCGGCGGAAAGCAAGTTTTATACAATGCGTTAATGGCAACACTTAATCCTGGAGATGAGGTCATTATCCCGGCGCCCTATTGGGTCTCCTACCCGGATATGACTCTTCTGGCCGAAGGGGTACCGGTGATTGTGGATTGCCCGGCCACGGCGGGGTTCAAGATGACCGCTAGTCAGCTCTCTTCGGCGATTACGCCAAAAACTAAATGGGTAATTTTAAACTCTCCCTCTAACCCGACCGGGGCGGGATACACGCGAGATGAGATAAAATCACTGACGGATGTTTTATTGAAACACCCACATGTCTGGGTCATGACGGATGATATTTATGAACATCTCTCCTATGACGGCTTTGCCTTTACGACACCTGCGCAAGTCGAACCGAAGTTGTATGACCGTACCTTGACCGTTAACGGCATGTCCAAGGCCTATTCCATGACGGGCTGGCGCATTGGTTACGCCGGGGGGCCAAAAGAATTGATCAAGGCAATGGGCGTGATTCAAGGCCAAAGTACATCCAATGCCTCGTCTATTTCTCAGGCCGCGGCCACCGAAGCGCTCAATGGCGATCAATCATTCCTGAAAGACTGGGTGGTCAGTTTCAAAGCCCGCCGGGATTTGGTTGTTTCCATGCTTAATCAGGCGAGCGGCATTTCCTGTCCCCGTCCTGAAGGGGCGTTTTACGTGTATCCGTCCTGTGCCGGATGTATCGGCAAAGTGACACCCGATGGCAAGGTCATTACCAATGATGAAGATTTTGTGACCTATTTGCTAGAGTCGGAGGGCGTGGCCTGTGTCCACGGCGCGGCCTTCGGTCTCTCCCCCCATTTCCGGATTTCCTACGCGACGTCTGAAAAGATTCTGGAAGAGGCCTGTCGCCGAATTCAGCGCGCGTGCGCCGCGCTCAAAGGGAACGCCAAAGCCGCGTAAAATGCGGGGTAGGAAAGGTTCACGCTCTGCAGATTGTGGTAGAGCGGGGGGAGCGTCGATCTCAGGTTCAACCAAGATAGGTTTGTGTTCCTCGCACATAGATAAAACATGCGCCCGCACGGAGTTATCTTGATCCAATGTATTATGGGCGGCATCGGCGCGAATAAAATCTGCCCCAATTTTTTGTGCCAGATATGCTGTGGTTTTCGGGCATGAAAAGGGGTCATGTGCCCCTGCGATCATTAAAATGCGGCTCTGCGCATGTTCGTCAAAGGGCTGGGCAGAGGCAACGACTTTTCTGCCCGCCGCTTGAAGCTGGAGGATCTGTCCGTAGAAGGGTTCCATATAGGTGATACCACGATCAGCCATCGCATGATCTTTGGGCAGTAAGAAATCAACATGGCGTATTAATTCTTTGACAGTTTGAACGGCAATCCTCAAAGCTGTTACAGCTTCGCGGGGGAGTGTCACAAGGCATGGGGCGCCCATATGGCCCTGCTTGCGATTATATAGTTCCATGCCGTAATTTAAAAAAATACGCCCCCAAAATGTTTTTTGCGGGGCGCAGTTTCGGCACCAATCTGCATATAAAGAAAAAGTATAATGTGAGGCCTTGGCGATGAATTTGTCTTTCAGGCTTTTTGCGGCACGGATATTTTCAACCGAAGCGTTCGCTGTATCAAAAAACGGGGCATCTAATATAAAAAAACGATAAAGATCATATAGCCGAGCCCGCTTGTCAGGATCATTCAAAGCCCCCATCAAAAGTTGCCCGCCGGTTGAATGTCCTTGGGCAAATTTGACCATGTCCGAATTAAATATCTGATGTACGGGTGAATCAGGGTGCAGGAAAAAATGATCAATCGTGGCTTGCAGACAGGTCATCGAAAGGGGCTTATGCCCGGGGTTAGGTAGTTCAGCCCATATCACCGATAGGCCATTTTTTAAGAACGCATCAATTGTTTCCGCCCCCATAGCATAGGGTGATTTTATTCCCGAAGATGCCGCCACCACTCCCCATGCCTTGTCGGCATGCGCCACGTAAAAATTGATGGGCACGTGTCCTTCTAAAAAGAATTGCCCTTTTTGCCAGTTGTCCGGGAACCCGGCGGGACGATCCAAACGGAAGATCGCCTCTTCTTCTGGGGCGCGGCGCATCCATCCTGCGGGCCTTGGAAAATGGTCGCGCAGACACTCAGGTAAAGGGATCGGATCACAAGATCCTAAACGAGCTACGGTTTGAATCGCCGTCATGTCCATATGTCAGGGATAAGAAATAAGGAACACATTTTATACTAAAAAAAGTGTATCGCATGTGCGTGTTTATCGCGCGGGGTAGGTGTATTGCATGTGCGAAGGGATGTGGATAACTTTGAGTCTTAAATTTTTTCGGTGATGAAATCCAATGACTTGCGTATGGCACCAAAAAACCCGTCTTTGTTTTTCTTACGCTCATCCCGGTTGCGTACCAGCAGATGGCAGACGTCATCAAATTTGCTTTGGTTTTCTTCCAGAATAATATCGGCAAATTCCTTTAGCCGTTTCAGATTCTCAGGTGATCCATCGTCAATCTGTGTGCTCGGCCAGTTGGCCTTCCGGTCATTAATCAAAGATTTATTAAAGACATATAGGTTTTCTCCCATCTCGGTCGCAAAAGAATCCATCAAAGCCGATTCTGCCGCATGGAAGAAAATATTAATCAGCGGTAGATCATTCACCGGGTCAACAACCCCCAATGATCCAAACCTGTTCCATTCATCCTTCTTGAATGATCGGTTCGTGTATCCCGTACCTAAAACAATCATGATAACTTTTTGTCCCGGGCGTATATGGGGATGAAGCGCCCCCATATACGTGGTGCAGGGATTGTCAAAAATACTGCCGTCAATGCCGGTATAATGGTGCGTACGTGGGTCGTCTGACCATTTCATATCAAAATGATGACAGGGAAAGTAAGTGGGTGCGGCGGTCGACGCCATCACGGCATCATACAAAGAAATATCGGGTTCTGGCTGGTGGCAGTAAATACCTTTTTGAAAAGACATTTTCTTAAGCCATAGCGCATGCCCCCCTTCGTTCATGAAATTATTGACAGTATGCACCGGATCGTTGCTGGTTTCATTTTTTTCGCGCAGGGCGGATATCTGGTCACCATCAATATTATAGGTTGGGATCACCAAGCTTTGCAGGCTTTGTGACAGTTTGGCATCTCCGAACAAGGCTTTTAAGGACTGGCTTAAATATTGCGGATGATAATGACCATGGCGAAATAAACTGTTCAAAGTCCCGATCTTCATCGTGCGGTTATTAAAATCATGAATTAATCCGCGTAGTTCCCGGAAACGATCCGGGGGGAAAATATTAATGCCTTCACGTTCATAAAAACGCACCATGTGGCGCGCTTTATATTTGGGGAACCCAGGCTCGCTGGGGTGGGGCAGGTTCAAGGCCGCATTTAAAATAGACCCGGTCGAAGGCCCGCAAAATACATCGACCATTTCGGCCATGCGTAATCCCGTGGCCAGTTCAATTCTGGTCATAATATGTGCAGGGATCAGCCCGCGCATCCCACCACCATAATTAAACAGCACAATTAAGGGTTTTTCAGAAGATTCAGAGGAAGGGGAGAGGCCGAACACGCGCTTTGGAACTCCTTGTTTTCACTTATAATTATACGCTCTAACCGGGGATCTCACCAAAGGTTTGATGTATTGCAGGGCAAAAAAAACCGGGCAAACCTGACGGCGCCCGGCGAGTTGAACAGGGAGGTTTCACGTCTTTTGAAAAAGACGAAGGACTTTTCAAGGAAAAACCCTACACATGCAAGCATGGTAGGCGCATGATTAGAGTGATTTGCCGTTTCAAACTACCATAATTAACAAATGGCAGGCATGCGCTTTCCGCATAGGTTGAGATGCGATCACAACACCCGATTAAAAGGTTGTCTGCTCGATACTCTCCAATAGGAAATCCCGGAAAATCGCAATCCGTTTGGAATGCTTGCGTTCTTCGGGGTAGGCGAAATACATGCCCACAGGTGCCCGTTCAATATCCGGCATGATTTTAAGGACGCCCGGTGTTTCTTTCACCAAATAATCCGGCAGGGCGGCTAGTCCCACACCCGCCT